>JBFWJP010000165.1:0-3786 GCA_050253135.1 Desulfurella sp.
CTTACAAAATATCTCTGTACTAAAAAAATCTCCATACGATAGCCTCAATAAAGCAGCCGTAAAAATAGTACACAATTCCTAACCTGTACCAAAAAAGCTTTTAACAAATGTAGATTTACCTTTTTATGCAAAAATTAACATAATATTTAAGCTTGAATAATAAACTCTGAGAAAATATGTTTGTAGCACTCGATAATTTCTAATCTTTTTTGGTCTAAATTACAAAACGATAGATTTTCTTGTTTTAAATAACTCGTTAGCTCGTCTAAGCTATTTATTTGTGTAAGGCAACCTAATTTTTTAAGAAATTCAACTTCTTCTTTGAAACTATCCATATATAAACCACAAAAAACAAAGTTTTTATAAACAGCTGGCTCAATTGGGTTGTGGCCTTTTAGAGTGCTTACTACAGATCCACCTATAAATACTTTATCACTAATTGAGTAGATTGCTTCCAAAACGCCAAAACTATTCACTAAAACACAATCTTTAACAATAGCGTTATTAATAGATGATAGCAGATTGTAATCTAAACCAAGATTTTTGAGCATTTTTTCAAATAAAGGCAAATCTTCCAAGTAGCGTGGAGCCAAAACAATCATATATCCAAAAGACAAAACACTAACTATAGCCTTACTTAAAAAATCTAACTCTTCGCTATGAAAACTTGAAAAAACAAATATTTTTTTACGGTAAGATTTTAATAGAGGCAAAAAATCATTATCAAATTTTTTGTTTTGAATAGCATATTTTATATTATTACAAACTCTTACATTTTTGTTGAATTTATCAAATCTTTCTTTATCGTTTTGTGATTTTGCAACTATACAATCAAATTTCGCGATTGCGTCTGAAAAAACTTTTATCTTTTTATAAAATCTATAGCTTTTGTCTGAAATTCTTGCGTTTATCAAAAATATTTTTATGTGGTTGTTTTTAATGTAATTGATATAAGACGGCCATATTTCAGTTTCAAAAAAAATAGCAAAAAAAGGTAAGTTACCATTAAAAAGTTTTTTATATAAGAAGTAAAAATCAAGCGGAGCTAAAAATGCATCAAAACCTTCTTTTTTTAAATAATCATAGCCAATATTGCTTGTTACGCTAAATACGATCTTTTTTTTAAATAGATCTTCAATGGTAGTTTTAATGTTCAAAAATGCTTTTGCTTCTCCCAAACTCGCAAGATGCACAAGAATATAATCTTTTTCTTGGATTGTTTTTGGTACTATTCTATCAAAAAACCTATACCTAAAACGCTTTTTAACTACTGTTTTGTAGAGAAAAAAAGGCAACCCAATAATAAAAATAAATAACAGTACAATATTGTAGCTAAGCATTTTCAAACTGGATCTCTACAAGTCGTTGGTAATAACTGTTGTTTTCTAATAATTCTTTGTGAGTACCAATACCTACAATCTGGCCTTGTTTCATAACAACAATTTTTGATGCACTAAGTGCTGTAGATAATCTATGAGCTACTAAAAATACAGTTCGGTTTTTAATCAGATTTGCAATAGCTTTTTGAACGAAGCTTTCCGATTCTGCATCAAGAGCACTTGTTGCCTCATCTAAAATTAGAATATCAGGGTTTTTCATAATAGCGCGGGCAATAGCTATTCTTTGCCTTTCTCCACCAGAGAGAATTACAGCTTGTTCACCAAGGTTGGTATCATAACCTTGTGGTAGCTTCATTATAAAATCATGTGCATAAGATAGCTTTGCAGCTTCTATTACTTTTTCTCTATCGGGGTTTTCCAAACCATATGCTATATTGTTAAAAACTGTATCAGCAAATAATAAAACATTTTGAGACACGCTGGCAATTTTTTTTCTTAAACTTTTAAGCTCAAAATCCCTTATATCGATTCCGTCTATCAGTATCTTCCCTTCCGTTGGATCATAAAAGCGCGGTATTAGGTCCATGAGCGTTGTTTTGCCTCCGCCGCTTTCACCTACAAAAGCTACAATTGTTTTTGCATCAACTTTTAAATTTATATCCTTTAGAGCATATTTTGTACCATTGTATGTAAAGCTCACATGGTCAAATATGATCGAATCTTTTACACCATCAAAGACATATCCATTGGATTTGATTTCTTGCGTAGGTTTGGTATCTAAAATATAAAATACCCTTTCTATGGCACCTACCGAAGAATTAATACTGTTGCTTGCTTTAGCTATAGTTTTAAACGGCCTATAAAGCATAAAAAGCCCAGCCATAAAAGAAAAAAAACCACCTACACTAATTGTGCCTCTAAAAACCAATAAACCGCCAAACCAGATTAAAAATGCAATACCCAAAGAGCCAATAAATTCCATTAAAGGGCTTGTAATTTCAGATATTCTAAAACTTTTTAAGTTAATATTTAAAAACTCCTGGCTCTTTTTTAAGAACTTCTCTGTTTCCTTGTCTTCTGTAATGAAACCTTTGATTAAACGAATATTGAAAAAAGACTCTTGAATAAGTGTAGTAATGTTAGCTATTGAAATCTGTCTTTTTTTGCCAAGCTTTTTCATATCCTTGCCAAATTTAACAATTGGATAAAGGGCAATAGGAAATACAATAGTAGAAATCAATGCAAGCTTAAAATCAATTGTGTAGATAACAATAAATAAAAATATAATAGTAAAAAACTCCCTTATTGCTTCTGGCATAACTCTTGCAATTGTATCTTGGAGACGCTCTGTATCATTTAATACACGTGACAACAATTCTGAAGTATGGAATTTTTCAAAAAAACCGATAGGTAAATTTATAATATGTTTAAATATTTGATTTCTAATGTTAAACAGTACATTTTCTGCAACATACGCAGTTTGATAAGATTGAATATAAGTAAACAAACCTTTAAAAAAATAAGTGGCCATAACGGCAAAAGGTAACAATATTAACATTTTTTTGTCTTTTGCAATAAATATTTTATCCAAAACTGGTTTAATCAAATACGCAGTAAGTGAAGTCAAAGCACCCACTATAATCATAGCAATAAATGATAAAACGATTCTTTTCCAGTATGGTTTTAGGTACAAAAGAAGCCTTTTTAAATACTCTTTATTTATTTTCATACAATTCCTTCCAATAAAGCATTATAATCGAGTTGTGCTTCAATGTCTAAGTAAGCTATACCAGGTTGCTCAATTTTTACAAAATCCTTATATGTTGTAAGCAAACTGTACGCATTTGTTTTCATTTTTAAAGATTTTAAAAGCTCTATATCTTTTTGAGTATAGTAATAGTGGTCTTTAAAACATTTAAAACCGTTTATTTGAATACCAAGAGTTTTTATGCTTGTTAAAAACTGTTGAGGGTTTCCTATCGAACAAAATACAAATGCACTTTTTGGTTTTTCAATA
The DNA here is from genome assembly GCA_050253135.1 of Desulfurella sp. Lineage (GTDB taxonomy): Bacteria > Campylobacterota_A > Desulfurellia > Desulfurellales > Desulfurellaceae > Desulfurella. Next base: position 3,358 of record JBFWJP010000165.1, read on the forward strand.
GGTCCATCTATATCAAAAAAACCAGTGATTTTAAATTGCGCTTTAATTCCATCATTTCCATCAAAACAAACCAATTTATGACACCTTTTAAGACTTTTTTTGCTATCACGCAAATAACCAAAAGGTAAATAAAACCTTTCAGAATCTATTATACAGACCTCTAAATCTTTTGCAATTTTTCTATACTGAAGACCATCATCAAGTATTATATACGCTGGTTTAAACTGCTTTATTAACTCTACAGCACTTACTCTATCTTTTGCACTAACTACAATTGAGTGAGTCTTTTTTGCAAGCATATAGGTTTCATCGTTTATAATAGGGGGTTTGTGAAAAATATTACTGCCATCTGATACAATTAAAGCACTTTTTTGTTTTGCTTTGTAGGCATTTGTAATAATAGCTGTTTTAAAACCAAGCGTATTTAAA
>JBFWJP010000166.1:0-3781 GCA_050253135.1 Desulfurella sp.
ATGTATGGACCATACTTTTCATGATTTTTCATAACATCCAATATTTCGCTAGTATTTATATGTTTATTGCCAATAATATTGATTTTATGAACAAAAGTTTTCTTACCTTCCCTTATATCAAAAACTATATCTACACGATTACCTTCAACAGGCTCCAGTTTATACGAAACATTTGTAAGGTAAATGCCTTTCGACGCATAAAAACCCACAATAGCCGCTACGCTTTCCTGCAAGTTTTTCTTGCTTAAGATCTGGTACTCTTTTACTTTACAAACCTTATAGAGTTCTTCATCTTTAAACATCTTATTGCCTTCAAATTTAACAAATCTTATTGCGGGCTTTTCTTTTACATTAAATGTTAAAATTACACCGTTTGAGGTATTGGTTACATTAGCTGTTACTGTTTCAAAAAAACCCAAGTTATAAATGTTTTTAATATCTTCGTTAACAGCTTTTATGTCTAAAGGTGTATTTGTTTTTTCTTTCACAACACTTAATATTGTAGGTTTATCTATTCTTACATTGCCTTCTACATTAATCTCAACAATATTTTGAGCGTATGCAAAATTTACTAACAAAAAAAATATGAACAAAGAACTAGCTATTGTCTTCATTGGTTAAAACCCCTTCTGATAAAAAATATATAGTATCACAAAAACGCGCCATTTTCTTGCTATGAGTAGAAATTATCACTGTAGTATTAAATGATTGTTGTAAATCGCGTAACAAAGACATTAATAACATTGCGTTATTCTCATCAATATTAGATGTAGGTTCATCTGCAATAATTACTTTTGGTTTATTTATTAAAGCCCTAGCTATAGCAACTCTTTGTTTTTCGCCACCGGACAAATTATAACTCCGTTTGTTAAAAAGCTCTTGGCTAATCCCAACTCTCAATAAGAGTTCTTTTGCATAACCTGTTTTTATTATACCATTAATCATTGTGGGAAGCAAAACATTTTCTAGCACTGAAAGCTCGTTTATGAGTGAATAAAATTGAAAAACAAAACCAATATAGGTATTTCTCAACATTGCAAGTTTTTGTTTATTTATAAAATCAATTTTTTCTCCAAAAAAAAACACATCGCCGCTATCTGGTTCATCCAATAAACCCAATATATGAAGTAGCGTGGATTTTCCAGAACCAGATACGCCCATAATGGCTACCATCTTACCTTCTTGGACATTAAAATTGACATTGTTTAACACTAATGTTTCAGTTTTTCCACTTTTAAAAGATTTTTTTATATTAGAAGCGCTTAAAATCACTGTCTTAATACCTCTATTATATTCATCCTAGAAGCTTTTGATGCAGGATAAAGACTTGCAAGTACACATAGCCCAACAGAAACTATGGAAATCCCTACAACATAAGTTAAAGTAATATCTACAGGTATTTTAGTCATATAATAAACTTGTTTTGGTAAGCTAACAATATTGTAATGCTTCAAAATATAGCCTAAAGATAATCCTAAAAAATCACCAATGATAGTGCCTATTAAACCTAAAATCAACCCTTGCTTTATGAATATGTTTTTAATATTTTTTGATGTAGCGCCAAGAGAAACAAGGATTGCTATGTCTTTAACCTTTTCCATAACTAACATAGTAAGTGAGTTCATGATATCGAAAGCCGCAACAATTATAATTAAAAGCAAAATAATTCCCATGGCAATTTTTTCTAACTTTAGCGCAGTAAAAAAATTCTTATTCATCTGAGCCCAAGTGACAAAATAATATTGATTTGGTAGGATTTTATCCAAGAAGCTACCTACTTTATTTATATCGTATGGATTATACAAATTAATAGCTATAGTATTAATCTGATTATATGTTTGCATGTTTTTCCATAATATACTTAAAGGTATATATGAAAAAGCCAAATCATACTCATACATCCCAGAATCAAACTCACCTGTCACAGGAATTTCAAATGATATAGGAGCAAAACCCATAGCTGTAGGGTTAGAATAAGCGAGCGTAACTCTAACATTTTGACCAACAGAAACGCCAATTGCTTTCATTAATTCCTTACCAAGAACTATACCATTTGTTTTGCCCTTTATATACTTTTCAACATATGGCTTATCGCTAAAATCTATACCGTTTAATATAGAGCCACTTGATTGACCATTAGCACTTATAATACACTGTTCAACTAATGAAGGATAAACGTTGGAAACCATTTTATCAGATTTTATTCTTTCTAGAAGTTTTTTATCTACATTAAATGTCCCATTAAAATTTTTAATAACTATGTGTGGGTTTGCGCCTATTATTTTTGATTCCAACATTTTATCAAAACCATTCATAATACCTAAAACTAAGATTAGTGCGCCAACACCAATTGCAATACTAATAATAGAAAGCAAAGAGGAAAGCGAAATCAGCTTTTCCTCTTTTTTAGAACTTATGTATTTTATAGCTAAAAAGTTTTCAAAATTGAATTTCTTCATTTATTAATTAATCGTCTTTTAATGCGTACTTTAAAACCTCTTTCATATCCTTAACAAAATAAAATTTTACATCTTTTACCTTTAATTGCGATTGGATTTCTGATACATCTTTTTTGTTGTCAAAAGGTACAATAATTTCTTTTATACCGGCCCTTAGGGCTGCTAGAGTTTTCTCTTTCAGACCGCCAATTGGCAACACTCTACCCGTAAGTGTAATTTCGCCCGTCATTGCAATGCTAGATCTAACTGGCTTATTTGTTAGAGCAGAAATAATTGCACATGCTATCGTTATGCCAGCACTGGGGCCATCTTTTGGTGTTGCACCTTCTGGTACATGTATATGGAAATCGTACTTCTCGTAAAATTCTTCATCCAGATTTAATTCTTTATATTGAGCTCTTGCAAAAGAAACTGCAGCTTGAGCTGACTCTTTAAATACATCACCTAACGAACCCGTAAGCATAAGTTTTCCACTACCTTTAACCTTCAAAGCTTCAATAAACAATATCTCACCGCCAACAGGTGTCCAGGCAAGACCAGTGGCAATACCAATATAATCTTTATCTAGTTTTTCACTGCTATAGTACCTTGGTATGCCTAAATACTTTTCTAAATTTCCTACATTAATTTCGTATATCGTTGATTGATCTTTTTTTGGAGATTCTACAATTTGTCGTGCAATTTTTCTTAAAATAGCTGTAATGTTTTTTTCTAAATTTCTTACGCCTGCTTCTTTAGCGTAATTTTCAATAATACCTTGAATGGCTTTATCTGTAAATTTTATATTGTACTCATTAAGTCCATGGTTTTCTATCTGTTTAGGTATGATGTATTTTTTTGCAATTTTCATCTTCTCTATAGTTGTATAACCAGAAAGTCTAACAATTTCCATTCTATCTAATAGTGGCGCTGGTATCGTATCTGTAGAGTTAGCTGTTGTTATAAAAAAAACTTTTGATAAGTCAAATGGAACACTTATATAGTGGTCTTCGAACTCATAATTTTGCTCTGGGTCCAAAACTTCAAGCATGGCGCTAGATGGATCACCTCTAAAATCGCTGCCTAGCTTATCTATTTCATCTAAAACAAAAACTGGGTTATTCGTTCCCGTTTGCTTTAAACCTTGCATAATTCTGCCCGGCAGCGCACCTACGTATGTTCTCCTGTGTCCTCTAATTTCTGCTTCGTCTCTAACGCCACCTAAAGATATCCTCCATAACTTTCTTCCCATAGCACGGGCAATAGATTTTGCCAGTGAAGTCTTACCCACACCTGGTGGTCCAATAAATCATAAAATAGGGCGTTTCATATCATTTTTTATT
>JBFWJP010000167.1:0-3779 GCA_050253135.1 Desulfurella sp.
GTACAACTAAATCTGCATTAAAAATAGCTGGCTGTCCAAACCCCGTTTTTATTATATCTATGGCTCTTTTTATGAACTCATCTGGTGTTTTTTTGCTAACATGAATTGAAGGGTTTGGTTGCACAAGCCTCATTTCTTCAATCACATCAAAGATCAGGTATGATAACTCGTTAACGCTTGGGTTACCCTTTTCATCTAAACCACCTAAATTTATTTGTGCAAAATCCGTATATGTTGCACTTTCCTGAGCTGTTACACCCACTTTTGCAACAGCAGGATGGTTATAAAACTTTATCCATAAACACTCAAGTAATTCTTTAGCTTTTTGCTTTGTTAAAATACCTTTTTCAATATCCTTTTTATAAAATGGATAAAGATGCATATCGAGTTTTCCAGGACTGAACGCATCCCAACCATTAAGCTCAGTTATTACGCCAAGATGCACAAACCAGTAATACTGAAGCGCTTCGTAAAAAGTATCTGGTTTGTAAGCTGGCACTTTGCTACAAATTCTTGCAATTTCTAGAAGCTCTTGCTTTCTAGTTAGGTTTTGTTCTAATTGGGCTAACCTTAGAGCTTCTTTTGCATACCTATTTGCGAATTTTATAATTGCATTTGCAGCAATTTTCATTGCCTGTAGTTCTTCTTTTTTGCTCAAACTCTCTGAATCATTTTTTATATTACTAAGCATATTTTCAATCTGATCAATTATTTCAAGCATACCTACTTTATAAATCTTATCACCCAAAACTGTATGGCCGGGTGCGCGCTGTTCCATAAATTCAGTAAAAACACCTGCTTCAAATGCATCAATCCATGGTTGATCCATATGTAAAAATATTTTTTCTCTGATAGTTTTACCCTTCCAATAAGGTATTATAACATCCCTATATAGTAAAAATGTTTCATCATCTACCTTGTAGGGCACTTTTGATCTTTCATTTAAAATTTTTAAATCTTCTAGTGAATGTAGATTTATTTCCGGGTAGGTTGGTGTTGCTTTGGGAAGTTCTCCGCGTTCTCCAACTATCAATTCATCTTCAAATAGTACTACTTTTTTATTTTCCAAGATATAATCAAACGCCATTGCCCTTTTAATAGGTATGCTATCAATATCATTTTTTTTGTAAAATTCCGTTAAAAGCATTGCCCTCTCAACTGAAATTTTTTCTTGGGCTTTTAGGCTTTGTTCATACAATTTTCTAACACGAGGTGTGCAGCCCCTTGAAGTTTTTGATCGCTTAAACTCTAAATTATAACAACTAGTTTGCATATTAGCCTCCTATATTTACAATAAATCCTTGAGTTTTAAAAAAATTTGCTACTGATTCAACTTTTTCATCTGATGGTTTTTTAAGATGTTGAAGTTTAAAGTCCATATTTAACCGTCTATACTTATCAAGCATTGTATTATGATAAAACAGTAGATCTACCTTATGAATTTTTAGCTTCTTTAAAAACAAAGCTGTTTGCAAAAGGTTTTTTAAATCGTCATTTATTGTTGGTATTATAGGTAATCTTATTGCGATTTTATCTTTTGCAACAAAAGAGAGTTTTTCTAAATTTTCTAAAATGAGCTCATTTGATACGCCGGTGTACTTTTTATGCAATTGCGGATCCATTATTTTTAAATCATACAGAAATTGGTCAGTATAATCCAACACCTTTTCTATATTAGAAAAGTTTGTATAACCAGATGTATCAATCGCAACATTCAAATAATACTCTTTTAATCTTTTTACTAACAATAACAAAAATTTAGGTTGCGAAAACGGCTCCCCTCCAGATATTGTTACACCACCATCACTACTATAAAATGATTTATCTTTTAACACTTCTTCCACTATCTCATCTGCACTGTATAGCACCCCAATCTCAGATAGTGCTTTTGTAGGACAGTTTTTTGTACAATCTAGGCAACTATTGCATAAAAATTTGTCAATATAAGCTTTATTATCAACTATTTTAATAGCCCCTCTTTTGCAAATATGTTCACATGTTTTACAACTTATGCATTTATTTTCATAATGTATTAGATGTGTTTTAAAACTTTGGCTTTCAGGGTTGTGGCACCAAATACAAGATAATGGACACCCTTTAAAAAATACCGTTGTTCTAATGCCTTCTCCATCGTGAATAGAGTATCGCTTAATATCAAAAACCAAACCTTTCATTCTTTAAAGTAATATTCAATAATAAACTTTTCTTGCACGCTAAAAGACCAATGTACATCTTTCATAAATATAGCTGCCTTAGGACAGTCTTTTTCAAGCAATTCAATAAAAGAATCGTGCTCTTTTATAGACCTTCTTTCCCATTCTGGTAAATAATGCGATTTTCTAGGAAAATCATAAAGTCTTTGCCTTAAGTTCTCAATTATTTTTAAAGCATAATGATTTTTGCTTAGACTTAAATACGTGTTGTGAAAATTTAAGTTATTCTCATAGTACAAATCAAAATTTGATTCATCAAGCGCCTTTTGCATGAGATTATTGTAATTTTTTAGCTGCTCAATTAATTTGTTGTCAATATAAGGACATAATTGCTGTATGATAGCGCATTCTAAAGATCCAATTATTTCGTAAAAGTATCTTATATCATTTTGATCTAACTTATTTATTAATATACCTTTTCTTGGCTTTATCGTAACAAAACCATCCATCTCAAGCTGTAAAAGAGCGTCTCTTAAGGGTGTTTTGCTAATTTTTAACTGATCTGATAAAGCATTAATATCAATATAGTCGCCACCTTTTAGGTTTTGTCTATTTATTTGCTCTTTTAAATACTCGTACACTTGTTCTCTTAATGACTTTAAATTTAATTCCATCTGATATCTGATATATCACATATTTTCAAAAAAAGCCACAAATGTGGCTTACATTTAATTTTTTTCACTCTCTTCTTCCCATCCCAAAGAGGTTCAAAAGCATTAAAAAAAGGTTTATGAAATCAAGATACAAAGCCAAAGCACCAATTACAGCGCCTTTTAAAACTAAAGAACTGTTGTCAGCATCAATTGTGTAGCTCATTTGCTTTAGTTTTTGGTTATCGTAAGCTGCAAGACCAGCAAATACTATAACTCCAATTACACTTATAACAAAATACATCATTGGACTTTTAAGAAAAATATTCACCACGCTTGCAATAATCACACCTATTAAACCCATAAACAAGAAATGACCAAAGCCCGTTAGATCTTTTTTTGTTGTTAACCCAAATAAACTCATTACTAGAAACATTAAAGCACTTGTCCCAAATGCAGAAGCAATAACTGTCTGAGTGTATGCCAAAAAAATGAATGATAATGTTGCACCATTGAGCAGACTATACAGGATAAATAAAAAAGCAGCAACTTGAGCATTTAGCTTGTTAATTCCAGCACTGATTGTAAATACCAAACCTAACTCACCTATAATCAAAACCCAAAACACAATAGGATTTTTAGTAATTATACTCAATGCTTGAGAACTTGTAGAAAAGCCATAGGAAACTAAGAAAGTTAAACCTAAACCTAAAAACATCCACAAATACACTTTACTTATAAAAGTCGATGTACTTATTGCTTGTTCTTGAGTTCTAAGTATTGTATTTGACATCTTAACACCTCCTCTTTTTTCTAATTATAATCATTTTTACGATTTATTCAAGCGATCTAGATTCAAATGAAACAATAATTATACCCAAAGCAATAAACATTAAACCAACTATTGCAGATAGATAAATCTTTTGACCCAAAAACAAATTAAGGTATACAAGTGACAAAAATGGTGTCAAATAAA
>JBFWJP010000168.1:0-3778 GCA_050253135.1 Desulfurella sp.
CACCTAAATCTCTAAACACATCTAATGTTAGTCTCATCTCGCCGCCCCATAGTATTTGGTAGTGGCTTATATCGTGCACTTGAGATTGTTTTAAGCCTAAGTTTGCTGTAGTTAGTTTTACACCATTTGGCAATGTGTGATTATCAAGCCATTTGTTAAGAGTAAGCACAGCGTATATAGGGCTTGATTTTAATAGATCGCCTTCAATATATACAACATTATGCTGGTCTTTGGTAAAAATTGGTTTGTTAGCAAAAGCTTTTTCAACAGAAGCAAGGCTTGATAACGCTACACTTTTACCATTTGGAAGTGTAATTTGCAAATCCATAATCTGCGATAAGCTCGATCGATCAGACTTCTTTAACCTAATTATAATATTATGTGGTTCAAAAGCAGTATTTGAATGAATACTCGTTACATTAAAACCGTTTAATAAAGCACTAATTTCACTTGCAATCAAATTTTCATTTAAACCCATAAGGGCAATTTTCTTTTTATCTAAAACAATTTTATATTCTAAAACATTTTGGCCAACTGAATCATCGACATTTGATATGCCATAGATTTTTTTAAAATCCTCTTTTATAAAATGGGCGCTCTGCCTTGCAACATTGTAATCTGGTCCATAGAGTTCCGCTAATACTTGGGCTTGCACTGGTGGTCCGGGTGGTTCTTCAAAAAGTTTTACTCTAGTACCTGGATATAGTTTTTCTAATGGTTCAATTTGCTTGTATATAGCTTGAGCTATCTCGTGTGAGGTTTTATTACGGTCTTCTTTTGATACCAAATTTACCCTTATTTGAGCAAGATTGCTGCCTTTTTTAAACAAATCATTTCTTACTAAAGCGGCAAAGTCAGGAGGTGCACTTTCTCCCAAAAAAACTTGATAATTTGTAATATATGGGTTTTTAGACAACACATCACAAACCCTTGAGGCAATTTTTTGAGTATATGCTATAGCGGAGCCATCTTTGGCATCAATTTCGATTAAAAATGTATTTGTGTTATCATTTGGAAGCATTTTAACGCCTACCCCGAAAGTACTCAAAGGGCCATTCAAACCTTGTGGCCTGATAAATTGCCATGCAGGCAAAATTAGGCTAATAAACAATGCTAACAAAACTATAGCTAAAAAAATATTTCTCTTTACTCTAGATGTAATTAATGGCGTAATTGTTTTTACATAAGCTCTATGTAGAAAATTTTTGTGCTCTGTTGCTTTTGATTCACTAACTTCTCTTTTTAAAAAAATATTTGAAGCCCATGGCACGACTATGTATGACACAATTAAAGAAGTTACCATAGCTACAGGTACATTGATTGGGATTGGTCTCATGAAAGGACCCATCATGCCAGTTACAAAAGCCATTGGAATAAATGCCAATATAACAGCAATTGTAGCAATATTTGTAGGATTTCCTATCTCGTTTGTAGCAAGTATTAGAGATTCCTTGAAGTTTTTTACAGGGCAGCAGCTTATATGTCTGTGTATGTTTTCTATAACAACAATAGCTGCATCAACTAGTAGCCCAAGCGATAATATTAAAGCAAATAAAGTTATACGGTTAATACTTTGGCCTATAAGCCACCCAATACCAAGCACCACAAACACTATCAAAGGTATTGTTATAGTAACGATTCCTGCTTCTTTGTAGCCTAAAAAAAGCAGTAAAATAATAACTACAACCAAAATCGATATACCTAAGTGCTCTATTAGCGTATTTACTGCATTATTTGCCTTTTGACCATCGTTTTTTGTAATGGTAACGTTGATATGTTGAGGCATAGCTTCTTTTTTAAATCTTTGCAATCTTTCATTGATTTGATTTGTTACAACAACCGCATTGCTGCCTGACCTTTTGGCCAAAGCTATAGTAACGCCAGATTGAGGTGTATTAATATTTTTTTTAGCGGCAAGTCCATCATAAAATATTGAATTTGTGTAAGTATGTGCTGGCCCTTCAACGATATCGGCTACATTCCTCAAAAATATAGGTTTACCATCTTTTGTGCCTATAACAACATTACCTACATCATTTATATTTGTAAGTTTGCTTTCAATTTTAATAGGTATATTTTTATTGTCTGAAATTATATCACCTGCAGAAACATCTACATTGCTTGCGCCAATTGTATTAATTAATTGGTTTAAGCTTATACCGTAGGAAGATAGCTTTTGTGGGTTTATCCATACAATAATGGATTTTGGAAAGCCTCCATAAATATCGGTAAGCCCTACATTTGGAACACTTCTTAATTGCTCTACAAGCCTTAATGCAACGGTTCTAAGTTGCTCTTGAGGAAGCGTTTTAGAACTTAGCGTGATTGTCTCTATTGGTACATCGTTTATACTAATAGACTTTACAAGTGGTTGGAGCGTGCCGGGTGGCATTCTATCCATATTGCGCATAATTTGATTGTAAAGTTTAAGCAAGCTTTTTTCTTCATCTTGACCAACATAAAACTGAACTGTTACCATTCCAATGTTATCTTGAGCGTAACCATATGTATGGTCAACACCAGATATGGCTGCAACAATTGCTTCAAGCGGTTTTACTACCTGGTTGTTCATCTCTTGAGCGTTAAAGCCGGGTCTTTGTATAATTATAGCTGCTGATGGCACTACAATTTCTGGGTTATACATACGCGGTGTTTGAGAAATTGCCATAATGCCAAAAATGCTTATAGCTATCATAATTAGCAGTGTTATTTTTGATTCTAAAAAGCTTTTTGCTAGTTTACCAGCTATATTTAGTTTATCTGTCATTTATAATATCACCGTTATTGATCAAAGATAAGTTTGTGGTAGCTATTTTATCATTTGGCTCAAGTCCAGAAAGCACTTCTACATAGTTGCCTTTTTTGTGTCCTATTTCTATCATTTGGTAATTCGCAATATGGTTTTTTACAACAATTACGCCTTCTATGCCAGCTCTGTTTAATACGCAATATTTTGGAATTAAAATTACTTTTTTCTTACCAATAGGAATTTGTGCTACTGCATAATCGCCTGCGTCTACGTTTTGATTCGGCTCAATTTTTGCCTTCACTAAATAAGTGTGTGTAATATCGTCTGCTTTTGGAGAAATTGTCGTTATTGATGATTTTAAATTGATATTATTGATATTTATAGGTATTGTTTCTCCAATTTTTATATATTTGTATGTATTTTCATCAACATAGAATTTTACTTCTAGATCGTTTGGGTCTATAAGGCTGATTATTGGTTGCATAGGCGAAACAACCTGACCTGCATCAACAAATTTGCTTGCTACAACACCATCAAAAGGAGCTCTTATATTAAAATAGCTTAAAACGCTACTTGCACCCCTATAGGCAGCTTTGGCTGATTCAAGTTGAGCTAGTGCGGTTTTATACTGCATTTGCATTTTTTCAAATTCTTCTTTTGAAATAACATTTTCTTTGTATAAATTAGCGTATCTTTCATAATTTGCTTTAACAAAGTCTAAATTTGCCTGCGCTTGATTAATGTTTTGGCGCATTTGCTCAATTGTATTTTGCGTTTGAATGGGATCAACCACCACAAGCAATTGTCCTTTTTTAACGCGTTCTCCTACATCAACCAAAATTTTATCTACTCTTCCCAAATAAAATGTGAATTGGTTTAGAGGGCTTGAAGCTATATTGATGTCTTTTTTAGAAATAATTGTGGCTGGAAATGTAGCATAATTTGTAACTTCTATTTGTGTTACTGTAAAGAGTTTTGATTGTATATGATTGACTTTTGGCTCTTGATTATTGTGTGAACAACTTGACA
>JBFWJP010000169.1:0-3772 GCA_050253135.1 Desulfurella sp.
TTGACATGCTATCTTGGGTTATTAAGAACAGTGTTTATAATTGTATAATGCAACAAAATTTGTATAATATTACACTATAAACACCTGTGAGTGTTTATTAAGGTTGATATAAAAGGGCAAGAGTTAATAGGGAATAAGAAATTAGAAATTTTTGACTTGACAGAGTGGTACGGCTTAGTTTTACAAATGATGATGCATTGTATAAGCTTGTATTTTTAGTGTATGAAGGATATTGCTAAAAATTGGGAAAAAAGTCTTCCAAATTGGGCAGAAATAATTTCGAAAACTGTCTATTGTATTTGAAGAAAGAATAAGTAGACAATTGGCTTAAAATGGGGTACAATGATTATGTTATTAAGTCATCTTACACAAAATATGAAGCGATTTTGATTTTGCTAAAACAAAAAATAGCAAAAGGGAAAGTTCCAAAATGTTATTTTATGACCACATTTCTTTTAGCAAGGATAATTTATTTTATTAATGAAAAATATTAAAGAGAATGAAGTAATTTAATTTTTTGCTAAAAGGACAATGGAGGTAGAGATGAGTTACGACAACCTTAAAAAACTAAAAAACAAATACGCCATTGTGGGTGTAGGGTATACACCACAAGGAAAGGTACCAAACAGGAGTGCTTTAAGTTTTTACGTTGAAGCAGGTATTAATGCAATAAAAGATGCTGGATTAAAAAAAGAAGATATAGATGGTTTAATATGCTATAGGCAATTTCGACCTCTTCTAAACGAACCAGAACCAACACCTTACTTAGTAGCTCAAATGTTAGGTATACAACCTACTGTTTTAAGTCAAGAATCATACTGCCCAAGGCACCACTTCGTGCAAGCTATATCGCTTTTAGAAGCTGGCTTTTGCAATAACGTTTTAATTATATACGCTGATAATGGTCTCTCAGGAAGTAGAACATTTGTAGAAGAAGCTACGCACCCAGAACCAAAAAATGACAATTACATTTATGGTGAATTTGGTTTTGTGGGAGATTATGCGCTTGCTGCACGAAGAGCCATGCATGAGTTTAATACTGGCCCAGATACCTGGAAAGAAATAGCAGTTAACCAAAGAAAATGGGCTATGTTAAACCCTATTGCCACAATGTATCAAAAACCCTTAACACCTGAAGATTACTTAAACTCAGACTATATTATAGAACCATTTAGAAAACTTGATGCCGCACTAATAAGCGATGGTGGCAGAGCATGTATTGTCACATCTCTTGAGCGTGCCAGAGATTTAAAAAACCCCGTTGTTTCGATAATGGGTATTGGAGAAGCAAATCCTAGCATAGATATACACCAGGCTACATATATAACAGGTCCCACAGGCGCTAAAAAGGCATCAGAGATGGCTTTTAGTATGGCAGATATTACGCTTAATGATATAGATGCATGCGAGATATATGACTGCTTTACATACACAGTAGAAATTACAATGCAAGATTATGGTTTCTTTAAGCCGGGCGAAGGAAAGGATTTCTTTAAAGATGGCTATACTGCTCCAGGTGGTAAACTACCTGTGAATACTTCTGGTGGTTTGCTACAAGAAGCGTATTTTATGGGTTTAACGCCTATTACAGAAGCGGTAATGCAGCTTATGGGTAGGTGTGACCAAAGGCAACTTGGTACATCAGTAGGCAACAAAAAGCCAGAGATAATCTTATGCAGCGACAACGGAGGTGTACTGCAAACGCATGCAACTATAATTCTAAGGAGGCTATAAATGAGTACTTTTTTACCAACCCCAACATCTGATACAGCTTTTTTTTGGGAAGCTGCTAAAAATAAGCAGCTAAAATTTCAAAAATGCACAAATTGTGGCTATGTCAGATGGCCTGCCTCAATTGCTTGTCCACAGTGCCATTCTTTAAACTTTGAATATGTAATTTCTAAAGGAATAGGAAAAATTTATTCTTTTGTAGTATATAAAGTGGCTTTCCATAAAGCTTTTAAAGAAAACCTTCCCTACATAGTAGCTATTGTTGAGCTTGATGAAGGACCACGTATAGTTAGCAATATAATCAATTGTGATCCATCTAACCTAAGATGTGATATGCCTGTTAAGGTAGTATGGGAGGAAGCTTTAGAGTTTAATATGTGTAGGTTTGAATTAATAAAATAACAGATGTAAACTAACGTCAACTATAAATAACCATACATGCACCTCAGATGTTCTGAGGGATAAGCTCCATACTGTAGAAGAGTATGGCGGATTAGTACCTAAAAGGCTCAACAAATATCAGATAAAAGTCATACTGGTCGATTATTACGCGTCACTGCCCACTTTAACACCCCGTTGTGAGCAGGACACGGAGTAGGCAGAAAAAGACGTTAAACCTTATAGATAGGGTTGGGTTCAATAAAGTGAATGAAATTGTGGGTGTACTAAGAAAATATTAACTAATGATCGTTAGGAGAAAATTGACATGAAATTCAAAGAAAAACTTATGGAAAAAATCGAGGTTCAAAGGCAAGAAGTTACTAATCTTTTAAAAGATTACGGTGATGTAAAAGTAGGGGATATAACTATTGCTCAAGTTATTGGTGGCATGAGAGGATTAAAAGTATTGGTTACAGACATTTCTTATTTAGACCCATTTGAAGGTATACGTTATAGAGGATACACTGTAAATGAAGTGCTAGAAAAACTCCCAAAACCTAAAGGGGTAGAGATGCCATACGATGAAGCTCAATTTTACCTTTTAATGACTGGCGATATCCCAACTGAACAAGAAGTGCAAGAAGTAGTTGATATTTTTAAAGAAAGACGACAGGTGCCTAGTTATGTTTATAAAATTTTAGATTCAATGCCCAAAGAGGCACGCCCAGATGTAATGCTTGCAGTTGCAGTAGATAGTATGCAACAAGAATCAGTATTTGCTAAGGCATATGCAGAAAACAAAATTACAAAGCAAAATGCCTGGGAGTATATGTTTGAGGATGTTTTAAATCTTTTGCCAAAAATCCCTATGATAGCTGCTTATATTTATAGATTAAAGTATAAAAACAATGAACAAATACCTCAAAACCCAGACCTGGATTTTGGTGGTAACTTCGCTTATATGATGGGCATAGATAAACCGTATGATGATTTTTCACGTTTATACTTTATCTTGCTTTCTGATCATGAAAGTGGAAATGTTTCAGCTCATACCACTCACCTTGTTGCTTCTGCTTGGGCTGATGCATATTACTCTCTAGCAGCAGGAATAAATGGTTTATCCGGGCCTTTGCATGGAGGGGCAATAAAAGAATCATTCAGGTGGTTTTATAAATTATATAATAACTTAGGAAATAAAGCATTTATTACAAAAGAATTCGAAAAATACTGTTATAATACTTTAAATTTTGGTCAAGTAATACCTGGTTATGGCCATGCAGTATTAAGAAACAAGGATCCGAGATTCGAAATTCAGTTAAAATTTGGAAAACGATATTTGGCGAAAGATAATCTTTTTAAGTTAGTTATATTAGCGTATAAAATAGTTCCTAATATTTTAAGACACTATACTAACATAAAGAATCCATTGCCCAACGTTGATAATATTTCGGGTATAATTCATTCTCATTATGGAATATCTGAAGACTTTTTTTCAGTATTGTTTAATATATCGATTGCTATCGGTAGTTTATCAAATATTTTGTGGGACAGGGCTTTGAAATATCCTATTGAAAGACCAAGATCTATAACAATTGACCAGTTATTAAAATTTGTTGCAAATAAAATTTGAGCAAATGTAATTTTTGCTATTCAGTAATTT
>JBFWJP010000170.1:0-3772 GCA_050253135.1 Desulfurella sp.
TGAACTTAGACACAATTTTATAAATTCTGCATGTGCCCAAACAAGTGGCATTGCAGACCCGCTGGGATTGCCAGGGTGGAGTTTTTTGTCTTCAATAGGCTTGCTATCCCATACTTGCTCTGGCAGCAAACCTCCTTTTCCGCACATATTTACCATGGTTTGTATGTATAATGTAGGGTCTTTGCCATCTAGTAAGGCAAAATGTCCTCTTTCTCCTACAAGGAGTGGCCAACCTCTACCTTTGCCTGTACCGTCAAATGGACTTCCATCAATATGCTCACCATAACCATCACCGTTGTACCTGTGCCATACAGCACCATTTGGCGTATCTGTTTTTAAAAGCTTGTCTACAGCTTTTATACTTTCTAAAATGTGAAAATCTTTTGTATCACGTAAACCATACCTGCATAACTGCAAGAAATCTGTAGAAATTTGATCTTGAGCGGGTAAATCTGGATCTTTTGCCCTGTTTTTAATAAGTATATGCTCTGCTTTAGCGCCTTTGTGCACCAAGGTATCTTTTGGCGCGATGCGCATATAATAACCTTTAACGCCTAATTTCTTTGCAAAATCCGTATTGGAAACAAATGTCCAATCTTCTAGTCGCATATTCCAATAATCAGCAAGCATTAATGCACAATCTTTTTCTTTTCCTTCCAAAAAATTTGCTCCTTCTACAAGTGCAGCTATTGCCACACCCAACGTAAACGTATTAATACCGGAGTCCTCTTCCCAGCGGTCTTGATCTGTGCTGGGACCATTTTGCATAATAAAAGATAAACCTTTTTTTATCATTTCTTTTACAGGCACCTCTTGCAATTCATTATATTGCGCAAGTTGGGCGGCTAAAAGAATAGGGAATGCAGTTTCATCAAGTTGTATACCTTGCCAAAAAGGTTGGCCGCTTAACCATAAATTTTGTAGCCAATATCCATGTTCTTGTTGGGCTGCTATTAAATAGCATAACACATCTCTTGCATCATCAAATAGACCAATGGCTATAAGTGCCGTTGCTGTTTCAACCAAATCTCTAGACCATACTAGATGGTAACCACCTTGGCTTTGGCTAGACTCTCCCCATGGAGTGCTAAGGCTTGCAACTATTGCACCTGCGTATGAGTGATCTTCATGTATTTTGATAACACTAATAGAAGTTTTAAATAATTTTTGTGCCTCTTTGGGTAATGAATCGAAAGAATCGGGATATTTTATACTTTTATGCCAGCCCCTCCACATTTTAATATGATTATTCCACGCAGTTTCAAAACCATCCATTAGAGAACTCCAGGCTAACATAGCTGCTGATTCTTTTGAACTAGCCAAGCCAAGAGCTAAAGTTCCTGCTTGCGGCAGACTACCTCCCAACACAACATCGCCTTGCCACGTTTCATTATAACTTACACTCATGTGTCCATTTTTATTAAAATCTTGCCAAATATCGCTTTCTCCTAAATGTCCAACACTTAAATCACCAAAAGCAGGTTTACCTGATCGATCTCTACAGAGCAATGCTAGTCCATATGGTTGTCTATAAGCCCAAAGAATTGGTCTACCTTCCCAATTGCCTACCCAGGCTAAGTTGTCAGCACTACCATTAAGACGGGTATTAAGCATCACGTATGGCTTTAAATCCCTATCTCCATATAAATTAAAATCTATTAGTAATACGTCACGTTTTGACCCTGGACATACTTTTAAATCCATTTTAAAGCGTTTGTGTTCATGGTGAACAATTAATGCGGGTATACCATCTTCTATAAATTCTAATGTATAATTATTAATTTTTTTCAACTCTACCCAAAATCCACTATTATCTGCTACAATAAATCCTATATCTTTTACTTGAGGGGTATCAACACGAGGATAAAATACCTCTGTTATTATACCATCCGCCATTGTGAAGTAAAATCTAGATAGTCTTATGGTAGTACTTACTAAGTCTTTTTGTGCATTTGCCCATGTTGGATAGTAATAAATAGGTTTTGGAGCTTTACCTTTATGTAAAATATTAAAACCCATAAAAACACCTCCTTAAACTTATGCTATAGCAAAATATAAATAACCATCTTTTACAGCGTCAGAGATGGCTATTAAACCAGGCTTTAATATAGATCCTTCGGGTGGCAAAGCTTTTTCAAGTCCGGCTTTTTGGATGCTAACCGAACAAATTTCCAATTTTAAACCTTTTTGAATGAGTTCTTCAATCTTTTGCCTTAGTTTTCCAAATGCAAATAATGGGATAATCGATGGTCCCATAGATACAACTTTAATATCAACTTTACCTACATTATTCTCAACCATAGTCAATATATGCTCAAAATTTTCACCATTAATAATTTGTAGAACCCATTTGTCCATATCAACCTCCTTTGAGTTTAAAAAAAGCTATTTTCTATAGCTAATCTAATACAGTTAATTTAGTTGTCAAATGTAATTTTTTTATATTTCTTATAATTAAAACTAATTGATAAGAAAAATCACAATAAAAAGAATTTAATATGTAAAACAAACACCTCTTCTTTTTATACAATTTGCGTCCCTCTCGTTTTAAAAATTTCTTATTTAACTAAGATTTAAATCATAAAGCTGCCGCCATTTACTGGTATGTATTCGCCGTTTATGTAATCTGATAATTCACTTGCCAAAAATAATACAACTCTTGCTACATCATCTGGAACGCCTATGCGCTTAAGTGGTGTAAAATTAGCAATCATTTCTTTTGATTCTTTGGATTGATTAGAAGTAGCGTCTGTGTCTGTTAAACCAGGTCCTATTACATTTGCCCTAATACCGTATGGGCCAAGCTCTAATGCAAGTGTTTTTGCCATTGCATCTACAGCGCTTTTTGCCGCTGCGTGGGCAAAAAAACCATTTGCAGTTTGTCTAGATAAGGAACTTGATATGTATATTAGTTTTCCGTATTTTTGCTTTATCATAGAATTGAGTACTGATTTTGTGCAGTTGTAGAAAGCTTTTGTTTCACCTAAAATTTTATCTTCTATAGATTTAAAATCCAATTCAATAAAAGGCTTTATAGGGAAATTAATATTGGCATTATTTACAAGTATATCAATTTTACCATATTTTTCTATCGCTGTATTTGCCATAGAATTTACACTATCTTCATCCCTTACATCTGCACAAAAAGCTATTGCGTCTGAACCATTGTGTTTTATATATTCAACTACCTCTTGAGCTTTGTCTTTTGAGTTTATGTAATTAACAATAACATTTGCGCCACAGCTACCAAGCATCTTTGCACAAGATGCACCAATACCTCTTGCTCCACCTGTTACTATTGCTACTTTACCTGTCAAATCAATCTTCATATTTGCCTCCTTTTGCAAATAGTTATTACTAACTGTTAAAATTTCTACCGTAACCGATCTCTTTTAACTTTTGCTATGCTTTGCGCTTATACTAAAATAGGCTTTAAAAATTGATTGTCAAGAATTGATTAGTACAATAGCGATATATCAAATCTAATTTTTTTAGTTTTAGCAAATCCGTCAATCACCAGAGTAAATTTTGCTTACAATACCTTTAGATTTAAACTTAAATCTTCCTTAAACTTAAACACTTTATTTTATAATTAGCTAGGTAAAAAATAAGGATAGTTAAGGAAATAGAGCAAAAAGGAATTGTGGTTTTATTGGCTTGAAGTCGAGATATTATAGAATTTTAAGCTTGAGTATTATTTGTTTTTTTCCACATATTTCATTAAGTTTTGCAACTCGCTAATTTTTTCATCGACATTGCCTGTTTTTACGGC
>JBFWJP010000171.1:0-3762 GCA_050253135.1 Desulfurella sp.
ATTGGGCAGAAATAATTTCGAAAACTGTCTATTGTATTTGAAGAAAGAATAAGTAGACAATTGGCTTAAAATGGGGTACAATGATTATGTTATTAAAGTCATCTTACACAAAATATGAAGCGGTCTCATTCAAATTTATTGATCTTATAACAAAGAGGCTGTTTTTGAAGTCTGGAGAGTTATGTTGAGTTCGTTTTTATCTATAATATTGTGTAAAGAAGCATTCAAGAACTCAACACTTACAGGCTTGTTGTCTTCTCCATAGCTTACAATAACTCCACCTTCTTCTTCTATAGCATCTACTGGTGGTGCATCTCTTAAAATAAGTATTAATACATCAGCCTCTGGGTCATACTTAATTTTCATCTTTATTTCTCCAATACTTTTCTACTTTTGTAGTATAATAAATAGTCAATATTTTTAAAGTTTCACCTTCTTTTTTGAAAGGTATTCTAATCAACCCATTGCGTATTTTAGACTGCGCAACAAATACATCTAAATCGCCACTAACCACTTGAGAAGGGTTTAATAAAATCTTCTCTATTAAGCTTTTATCTATATTTATTTTGTACTGCCATTGAAGCAACCGTTCTTGTGCATGTTTTGTCCATACAATTAACATTAATCCTCGTTACAACAAACACAGGCTGGCTTGCCTTAAATGCATTTCATTTAACCTTAAAGTACTCCACTTTAATGTGTAAGTCAAGTGTTATAATGTAAAATATTAAGTTTTTCAAAAGCCCATTTTTTCTAGAACAAAACAACTGTTCGGTTTTTATCAAAAATCTTTATGTTGATTATTGTTTCGTTTAAAGTTTATTCGAAGTACAAATAATAACCACATATAGTCCCTCTATTTTGCCCCTGGCTGCAATTTGGAGCTCCTATAGAGTGGTTTTTTTGAAGTTAAAAACACTCAAAATTGGGCTTTATTTTTGATGATGTATGAAATTTGCATTTTACGCAGCACTTCTTAAATGAATTTCTTTTTTTTGGAACAAAAACATTATTTGTTTTCCTACTTTCCATTTGGTACATAGACATCGATAATTTTTATACCATTAATCTCACAGCTTATCATGCGTTTTTGGTCCCTTGCATCAAGTGCAAAACCTTTTTTTACGTTTTCCATAGGAAACTTCGAGGCAATTGCAACACTGTTGAAACCAACTTCACCAAAACTCTCTATATTGTAGCCTAAATCTCTAAAATTATTGTAAGGAAACTTATCATCTGGGGTCTTAATTTCTTGCATACCAAGCACATCAATACTTTCTTTTTGCAGCCATTCTAAAATCTGATCCATTCTTACTCTTACAGAGTTTACATTCCAAGTTGCTATTTTCATTCATTTTTCCTTTCTATATTTAATTAAATACAATAGAACTTTTAAGTAATAAGCGTTTTTCACTGTTACTCCATCTTTACCACTTTTTGACAAATCCCCCCAAACACAGGCGTTTTTTACACATAAACCTTATTTAGGCAGGGTTTAGGTTTTTACCCCCCCTTTGTAGTCCCCCATAATGTATTTAGGTATTGACTTATATCTTTTTTATGCCTAATCTCTTTTATGTTTATTAAGCGCATTGAAAAAAAGAACAAGGGTTCAGATAGAGTATACACTTACTACAGACTAATGGAAAGCTATAGAACACCAAACGATCCAAAACAAAGGAAGATATTAGATTTAGGTGCTTTAGAAGGCATTGATCCAAAAGATCACAAAAAGCTTGCAGAGTTAATAGAAGATAAGATCAATGGAAAAGAAAGGCTGTTTAGTCTTAACCCCCACTTAGAAGAACTTACCAGTTATTTTGCTTCTTTAGTAGTCAAAAATGTCAAGTGCAATATCGAAATGCACCACTAATTGCATAAAAAATTAGCCTTCTTTTTCACTTAAATTAAACAGTCCAGCTTTTTTCTTTGTTAAGGCTATAATAAATTCCCCAGGTAGGGAGCGTTTAAATTCCCCACCCTAGAGTGTAAAATACCTCCCAATAATGGAGAGGTAAAAATTGAAGGAGATTGGTATGTATTACACAGTTCAAACACTTATGGGTTTTAAGTAAAAATGTTTCTCAAATTGCTATGGAATTGAAAATGGATAGAAAGACAGTAAGAAAGATAATAAATAAAGTTAAATCTGGCAATATTGAGCCACCCTTTGGATGTTTTCTTTCAAAGAAACTGAGGTAATAGATCTCAATTTCTTGAAAGGAGGCAAGTTTGGAGGATGAAAACGATGTACGATGTAGCAGAGACAAATCGTGTCAAACTTGTCATAAAATGTCAAACTGTGTCAAACTTGACACGTCATGTCAAGCTGTGTCAACCTGTGGTCAAACTTGACACAAAAGTGGAAAAATGACAATAACTATAATAACTGCAGTCAATTTCCATCTCAATAACCGCACCGCAAAGTCATAAACTACATTTTTTTAACTTCAAAAATTCCATATTTTTAAACACAAAAATTGCATTATTTTTTGTCCCAAATTGTAAGTGACTAAATTACTTATGTCTTAAAATATTACTGTTATGATAGTTATAACTCGTTACAAAAGTGGAAAAATGACAAAATCAAAAGTGGAAAAATGACAATAACTATAAACAAACATATATATTAGGCAAAGTGGAAAAAATGGCACAAAATGAAAGTGGAAATTTGGCATTTTATCTTTTTTCTTGACTTTTGTGTATTACGTTTTAATTGGACACCGAATACGATTTAAACTGCAGACTATATTTCGTGCAAAATGGTTAAGTCGAAAGTATCTTATAAGACTTCTGGAGGTTTAAATAACATCAGCAGTTAAAAGAATGTACCTAAATTTTGACAGTGATTGTATTTATTTGTAACTTATAGTTAGTTCTTATAAAGGATAGTGTTTTTAAAGAAAAAAATCATGATTATGGAAAAAAGATAATGACTATTTTAAGGAAGCGAAAGAATGTTTGCGATAGACGAGCACACTGGTATTTAAGAATAATTAAAAGGACTGCGTGTATTTTGGTTTGTATAAAAAATGTCTTAGCAGAAAACAATTATTTGGGGGTATTGGATTATGATAGATCTTCCATTTATTGATTGTGTTGAGCGAACAGAGTTTTCTGATGAGTGCTATGGGGCTTTTGGTCGCGCTCTTTACGTGGCGCAACACTTTGAGGCTAATTGTAGAGGGCTTGTAGCTATATTAAAATTAAAAGCAGAAACCGAAGAGGTAGATTTGCTTAATGACAAAGAATTTATTAAATCTGTTAACAAAATTTGGAAGCATACTTTTGGCAAAAATCTTAAAGTTTTGGAAACCTATAGACTTGCTAAGGAAATGCTCTTATTACTCGATAAAGCGAGGAAAAGCCGAAATAAGATTGCACATGAAATGACTTTGGGCATCGAACACGAAATCGAAGAATATGAGGGAAGGAAGAAAATTTTACAGAGCATAGCTTCAGCAGTAAGAGATATTGCTACAGGAGATGGGATAACAGGTTTTTTTCTCCAGTATATAACAAAGGAACCTCTCCCGTCAGTATCTTATTTAAGCGATTATCCAGAGAATGTAGTCAAATGGGTCTGTGAAACTTTTTACTAAATATGAGTAATTACATAATAGGAAAAAATGGCGTGGCTCTATCGCATGAACCCAGCAATTAAATATCTATATTTGGTGTTAGGGTAGTTTATATTTGGGCACATAATATTCTTTGTATAAGCTTCCAAGATCTCTAAAATTAAATTTTATTTTTAGAGCT
>JBFWJP010000172.1:0-3647 GCA_050253135.1 Desulfurella sp.
ACCCACTAAGTATTAATGAGATAAAGAAAATTGTAAAGCTTTTACTAGAAAAAACACAAAATAAACTTGCTCAAAAAGGGTTTAAAGTAAATTTTTCAGATGCTTTATTGGAAAAAATATCACAAGAAGGCTTTGACCAAATTTATGGCGCAAGACCGCTTAGACGCTTTATACAAAACAACATAGAAAATATCATCGCCAAAAAAATTCTAAATGGTGAAATTACAAAAGACCATTCTTATCTTGTTGATGTCTTAAATGACGAAATAGCATTTCTAAAGCAGTAATTCAAGCGGCTAAATTAACTTTTGGCCGCTTTTTTTAAGTTGATTTTTTAGTATAATAGTAATAGATTAAAGTATGAGGATTCTTTTAATTTTATTATATGCGTTTTGCATAGTTGGCAGCGCGTATGCTGGCAGTGTATATGATTACTCACGTTTAAATTTATTACCACAAGAGTCATTTTTTGGCTCTGCATCAAAACAAACAACCCTTAACCTAGGAAAAATTGAAGCAAATAGCAATACTTTTATAGGTTTTGGTGTAGGAGCAAATGTAGATAAATGGAGTTTGTGCTCTGGTAAATATTCTCTTAATTCAAATTGTGTTGATTCAAATTTTAGCCAGCCAATGACACAAACGCTCATTGGCCCACAAATAAATTTTGAAAGCAAATCAAACGAAGGCGGTTTTGAGTCAAGTATAAGCTATGCTTCTTCAAAGGCTATGCCAGTTAACATTTCACAAGCTCCAGCTAATATAAATAGGCTTAAATTAGATTCTAGTGTAAATTTTAATCTAACAAATAATACCCAATTAAAATTTATAGGTGAGTATAAACACAATGATATCGAAAAGAACCCAAACAGTATTATAAACAATATACCAAAAGATGAGGTTGGCGTAGGACTAAAGCTCAATATTGGTTTTTAGGTTCACCTAATTCTTTTGAGCGTTTTGTAGCTGTTTCTATCGCATCCATCAAAATACCTCTAAGACCTGCCCTTTCCATGATATTTAAACCATAAATAGTTGAACCACCAGGTGAAGTAACTAAATCTTTTAACTCCGCTGGGTGAGTTTTAAGCTTTAACACTAATTCGGCTGCACCTTTTAATACTTGTGCAGAAAGTTTTATCGCATCTTTTCTTTTTAGTCCCATTTTAACACCACCATCAGCCATTGCTTCAATTATCTCAAAAGCATACGCTGGACCGCTGCCTGAAAGTCCTGTTATTGCATCCATTAAATCTTCTGTGTCTAACACAACAGTTTTTCCAATTAAACTCATTATTGCTATAACTATCTCTTCTTCCTCTTTTGTTATATAGTCGTTACAATAAATTGCTGTAATCGATTCTCTTACTAAAGCTGCTATGTTTGGCATTGTCCTTGCAATCTTTGCATCCTGTCGTAAAAATCCTGCGATATCTTTTGTTTTAATACCAGCTGCTATGGATATAATGAGTTTTTTACCATCAACTGCTTCTTTAATATCTGACAAACAATCAAATATATCTGCAGGTTTTACCGCTATAATAATAATTTCAGACCGGCTTGCCAACTCAAAGTTATTAAATATGTCTATGTCGTATTCTTCCCTTATAATGTCTCCCTTATGCTTGTCGGATGCAAAAATATTTTCCTTTGGTATACCCATACTTATAAGGCCGCTTAAAAAAGCACTGCCCATATTGCCAACACCTATAAAACCAATTTTTTTATCTTTAAGCATCTTTTAACCCTCCTTTTTAAAATATACCAAAAAATTCAAAATTTGTGTATAATTTTTTTTGTGAGTAAGCTATTTGATGAAATTTTAGACTTTGCTTTGACAAAAAAGTTATTTTATAGAGATCAAAAAATCGGTATTGCTGTTTCTGGTGGCAGTGATTCGGTACTCTTGTTTCATTTTTTTAAACATATAAAAAAAGCATTTAATTTAGATTTGTTGGTGTTGCATTTCAACCACAAAATAAGATCGGATTCTGATGAAGATGAACAGTTTGTTGAGTCTTTGGCAAAAAAATGCAATTTTGAGTTATACAAAGAAAGCAAAGATGTGCTTAAGGTTTCACAAGACAACAAAAAAGGCATTGAAGAGCAAGCAAGAATTTTAAGGTATGATTTTTTCAAAAGGTGCAAGGAAAATTTCAATTTAGATAAAATCGCAACTGCGCATACAAAAAATGATTTAGTTGAAACTTTTTTGATTAATTTAATTAGGGGAGCTTCTTTAGATGGTTTATCTTCGCTAAAACCAATCAGGGATTTTTACATTAGACCTATGCTGTCAATAGAAAAATCCCAGATATTGAATTTTTTAAATGAAAATAATTTACAATACAGAACAGATACAACAAATTTTGACACTAAATACAAAAGAAACAAAGTAAGGTTAGAACTAATTGAAACACTTAAAGCTTACAACCCAAATATAATATCAGCTTTATATAAAGAAATTGAGATGTTAAATGCAGATGCAAAATTTTTAAATAAGCTAGCTTACGAAAATTTTGTAGAATCCACAGTGTGTTTTTCTAATAAATCAATTATAAACCTTAGTATTCTATCAAATGATTATGCTATTAAATCACGTGTTTTAAAATTGGCCGTTAAAAAAATTACACACTCTTACTATTCATTAAGCTTTGTTAATATTAATCGTTTAATAGGTACCATAGAAAATGGTAAAACTGTGGTATTAAGAAAGCTCATTAAAGCAAGCAGAATAAAAAATTTTTTGGTTATTGAAAGGTTATGAAGCTAAAAGAGGCAATAGCTACAATTAATGCTACACTAAAAAAACACAACATAGAAAACTTTTCATTAGAAAGTACTATAATAGCCGCTTACGTGCTAAAAAAAGATGATGTATTTGTCTTATCAAATCCAGGCTTAGAGATAAATGAAATTTTTTTTAATGATATGCTTAAATGTACAAGGCGAAGAATTTATGGAGAACCCCTTGCCTATATAACACACAAAAAAGAATTTATGGGTTTAGAATTTTACGTTAATAAAAATGTTTTAATACCAAGACCAGAAACAGAAAATTTAACAGAAGAAGCTATTTACTATATTCGCAATTACAACCTTAATAGGGTTTTGGATTTAGGTACGGGTTCTGGGGCTATCGCAATCTCTATAGAGCACTTTACAAACGCTACAGTAGTTGCTTGCGATATCTCGATTAAGGCTTTGAAAGTGGCAAACATAAACAAGAAATTACTAAAATCCAATATTTATTTGGTAAATGGTAATCTTTTGTCTGCATTTAAAAGCAATTTTGACATAATTGTATCAAACCCACCATATATACTGCCAAGTGAGTTTGAGAGTTTATCAAAAGAAGTTAAGCAAGAGCCTAAAATTGCACTTTTGTGCGACGAAAATTATTTTTTAATACAAAACATTATCAACCAATCAAAAAAGATTTCAAAGTTGTTACTGATGGAGATTGCCCCCAATATGCGCACCTTTTTAGAGCAATTTAAAGAACTTGCTTGTATTAAAAAAGACTATGCAGGACTTGATAGAATAGCTATTTTTAGTTTTTAGAAAACTTTGAGAGTAAATTTTCTAACTCATCTTTTGACTTAAAAACAATTTCTATTTTGCCCTTTTTGCCGCTGAATTTTATT
>JBFWJP010000173.1:0-3620 GCA_050253135.1 Desulfurella sp.
GATGTAAATGTACTGTTGCTTGATAAAACTGGTACTATAACATTGGGTAACAGACAGGCTTCAGAATTTATACCAGTTAATAATCATACCGAAGATGAGTGCGCAAAAGCATCTCTGTATTCATCCCTAGGTGATGAAACCCCAGAAGGCAGAAGTATAGTAGTGCTGGCAAAAAGAAAGTATAACTTAAGAGCTCAAACACTCACAAGTGATACCAAAACTATACCTTTTAGTGCTCAAACCAAAATGAGCGGAGCTGACATCGATGGTCATAAATACAGAAAAGGTTCATTTGAAGCTATGAAAGATTATATAGTGCAAAATGGTGGCCAAATCCCTAAAGAACTTGAAGGAATTGTAGAGAAGATTGCAAAACAGGGTGCAACACCGCTTGTTGTGTCGGTTGATAATGATATTTATGGTGTAGCAGTCTTAAAAGATATTGTAAAAAAAGGTATAAAAGAGCGCTTTGCTGAACTTAGAAAAATGGGTATCAAAACCGTTATGATAACAGGAGATAACCCTCTAACAGCAGCAACTATAGCAGCAGAAGCTGGAGTGGACGATTTCTTAGCTGAAGCTAAACCAGAAGACAAATTAAGATTAGTAAGAGAGTACCAGTCACAGGGATTAATGGTTGC
Source organism: Desulfurella sp. (assembly GCA_050253135.1). Lineage (GTDB taxonomy): Bacteria > Campylobacterota_A > Desulfurellia > Desulfurellales > Desulfurellaceae > Desulfurella. The sequence continues at coordinate 642 of JBFWJP010000173.1, forward strand.
TATGACAGGCGATGGTACGAATGATGCACCTGCTTTGGCTCAAGCTGATGTGGCTGTAGCCATGAATACTGGTACTCAAGCAGCAAGGGAAGCTGCAAATGTAATTGATCTTGATTCAAACCCAACTAAACTTTTGGATATCGTAGATATTGGTAAGCGCATTTTAATGACTAGAGGAGCGCTTACTACATTCAGCATATCCAATGATATTGCAAAATACTTTGTTATTATACCAGCAGCTGTAGTATCTATATACCCCCAATTAAATGTGCTCAATATATTGCACCTTGCAAACCCCTATTTAGCAATTCTCTCAGCTGTAATATTCAATGCAGTAATTATACCCATGCTTACACCATTAGCTTTAAAAGGCGTGTGGTATAAACCAATGCCTGCAGAAAAATTGCTTATATATAATTTGTTGATTTACGGTGGTGGTGGTTTAATTTTACCATTTATTGCAATCAAATTAATATATGTACTATTAAGTGTATTTATTTGAGAGGTTTGAGATGAAAAGTATTAAACAAGGACTCATAATATTTGCGTTTTTATTTGTAATAACAGGCCTAGTGTATCCTATAGTAGTAACATTAATTGGTCAAATTGCCTTTAATAAACAGGCTAACGGCAGCTTGATTTATAACAATAACCATATACCAATTGCATCAAAACTTATTGGACAGCCATTTCAAAGCCCAGATTTTTTCTGGCCAAGACCATCTTCAACTCCAGATTTTCCCTATAATGCTCTAGCTAGCGGAGGCTCAAACCTTGGTCCAACAAATCCTGAACTGATAAAGCGTGTGCAAGAAAGGATAAAATACTTAAGAGAAAATGATTTAAAAGGTCAGGTACCCTCTTGTCTAGTTTTAGGATCAGGCAGTGGCCTTGATCCAGATATTACACCTTCTGCAGCACTTGCTCAAATACCAAGAATTTCTAAGTATACACATATACCTGTAAACGTATTAACTGAATTAGTTGAAAAACATACTAAAAAAAGACAGTTAGGGTTTTTAGGAGCAGATAGAGTAAATGTTGTTGAATTAAATTTAGCACTAATTGAGGTAAAAAAACAATATGACAGAAGATGATATAAAAAGACCATCTCCAGAAGAATTATTAGAAGTTGCCAATAAGGAAACTAATACTCAAAAAAAAGGGAAGCTTACAATATATTTAGGCTATGCTCCAGGCGTTGGAAAAACATATGCTATGCTGTATGATGCGCACTTAAGAAAAAAAGAAGGTGTGGATGTTGTAGTAGGCTACGCAGAAACACACAATAGGCAAGAAACAGAAAAGTTACTCGAAGGACTAGAAGTAATAGAACCTTTAATTGTTGAGTATAAAGGACTTAAACTGAAAGAAGTTAATTTTGAAGAAATTTTAAAACGCAAACCCCAGCTTGTAATAATCGATGAACTTGCCCATACAAACCCACCGGATTTTAAAAATGCAAAGCGTTATCAAGATGTTGAAGAAATTTTAAATGCTGGTATTGATGTTTATACAGCACTCAATGTTCAACATATAGAAAGTCTTAATGATTTAGTATTTCAAATTACAAATATCGCTATAAAAGAAACAGTGCCAGATAAATTTATTGAACAAGCAAGTGAAATTAAATTAGTAGATTTGACTCCAGAAGAATTATTGAAAAGACTAAGTGACGGTAAAGTGTATGTAAAAGATATGGCCCAGGCTGCTGTTAAGAAATACTTTAGATCAGGAAACCTACTTGCTCTTAGACAAATTGCACTAAGAGTGGTAGCCGATAGTGTTGATGATAAAATGCGTACATATATGAAGCAACATGCTATAGCAGGGCCTTGGTCTGTAAAAGAAAAAGTTCTTGTAGGTATATTTGCTAGTCCTTATGCAGAGCAACTTGTTAGAGCTACATATAGGTTTGCTACAGAAATAGAAGCTCAATGGATTGCAATTCACATTGAAACCCAAAGAAACCATAGCTTTACAGAACAAGAAAAAGCTTGGTTAAATAGAGCGTTTGATTTAGTAAGAAGTTTAGGTGGACAAATTGTTTGGATAAAAGGTGATGATGTAACAACCGAAATGATAAATTATGCAAAATCTCAAAATGTTACAAAAATTGTTATTGGTAAGCCAAGAAAATTTAGTATCTTTTCACCGTCGATCCCCGAAAAATTAATAACACAAACCGAATTTATAGACGTTTACCTTATTGCACCAAAAGAAAAAAAAGCTCAGGAATTTTTGAAAAAGAAAAAGTACAGTTTTCAAAAAATCAAACAGTATCTTTACTCCACAACAAATATAGTACTAGCCACGATTTTAGGTTTAGTTTTAAAAAATCACTTAAGTCATTCAAGTTTAATGGCAATATTTTTAGCTGCGCTTTTTAGCAATGCTCTTATGTTTGAAATTTATCCAGTGATTGCATCTATAGTATTTAGTGCATTAATATTTGATTTTTTCTTTATCCCTCCAGAGTATACTTTTTACATTTATAACTTCGATTATTTAATTTCGTTTTTGGTTTACGCTATAGTTATAGTTTCAGTTTCAACTCTTGCTACAAAACTCAAAACCAAAATAAAACTTTTAAAAGAAATTCAACTTAGAGAATCAAGCCTTTATGAGTTAAGTAATAATCTTGTAATGGCCAGCACAAAAGAGCAAGTGTTATCCATCCTCATAAACCACATAAAAAAACTATTTAATACTGAATCAGCAATATTTATTACAGATGAAAACAACAGATTAAAATTAGGGGCAAAAACTAAAAATTTTGATATTAACTCTGAATCAAAAGGTATAGCAAACTGGTGTTTTATCAATAAGAAAAATGCAGGTTTTGGTACAGACACTATAGCCAATGCAAGTGCACTCTATATACCTATGCTTACAACAAATGCAGTATTTGGGGTAATAGCGATAGAATTAAAACAGATAAACAAACATTTAACAATTGATGAAAGAGTTATGATAGAT
>JBFWJP010000174.1:0-3614 GCA_050253135.1 Desulfurella sp.
TTGTGTGTATGTTTAAAGCAGCAAAAAACAGAGAAGCTTCGGAGCCTTTGTGCACTTTTGCTATATCCTGAGGCTGAACTTGGGTTTCTATAATAAACTTTGAGTCTTTTGGCAAAATCTGCATTACCTCTTGACCTTGCCCCACCACCGCTCCAATAGTGTGGTAGCCTAAATACAGCACTTCGCCATCAACGGGAGACTTTATAAAGCAGTTATCGTACATGGTTTTTGCGGCAGAATACTGATCTTTGGCGCTTTGCATCTGCGCAGCTGCCTTTGACAGCTCAGACTGAGTTTCGGCAGAAAATTGACTCTTTAAGTTTTGAATTTTTGCCTGATTTTCTAAAATTTGAGCATCTATACGGTTTATTTGGCCCACTACATTTTCGTAGTTTGCCTTTAAGTCTTCGTACTGTCTTTGCTTGTCTAAGTATTGATTTTTTGGGTAGTAGCCTTCTTTTGTAATTTCTTTAAGTGAGTTTAACTGTTCGCCTATTATCTGCAATTGGCTTTTCATAGCTTCTTTAGACAAAATTAAGCCGTTTTTTTGGGCTTGCAAACCCTGCGTGTTATCTGATAGAGCGTTTATTTGCGTTTGGATATTCTGCATTGTTGAGTAAAAAAGCTGAGTTTGGGTTTGAATTAGGTTTGCTACTGTGGGGTTGTTTGCTTTTTCTAAAAGCGCTTGTGGAAAATTTATTTTGCTTGAGCTTTTTATTTGGGCTTCTAATCTTGCTTTTAGCGCCAATAGGTAATAGTACTCGTTTTCGTACTTTGAGAGCAGTGCTTTGGCTTGTGAGTCATCAAGTAAAACAAGCAATTGGCCCTTTTTTACTGGATCGCCATCTTTTATAAGTATCTTTGAAATATTAGCCGTTGTTGGGGATTGAATAATTTGCACATGCGTGCTGGTTTGAACCACACCAGGTGAAACAATACCACTGTGGAGCGGTGCAAGAGCTGCCCACAGTAAAAAGCCACCAAAAAATACTATTATTACTAACAGAGTCCATCTTATAACTTTTTTTGTATTTGTATCTAAATTGTCACTTTTGCCACCTGGCAAGTACTTCATAATTTCAGCTCCTTTATTTTAGTTGAGAATTTTGCTGGTTTATTGCAGCTTGCTGCTTGTTTAACTCTTGAAGCGTTCGCAAAACTTCAGCAGATGGACCATAAGCATACACTGTACCGTTAAGCAAAAAGAGGATTTTGTCAGTAAGAGACAGCATTGTAGTTCTGTGTGTTATCATAAAAACTGTTTTTTTATTTTCTCTTAGTTTCATTATAGCGTAGAGCAGCGCGCGCTCGCCCATATCATCAAGGTTTGAGTTTGGCTCATCTAAGACAATTAAAGTGGGGTTTCCGTAAATTGCCCTTGCCAAAGCTAATCTTTGTTTTTGGCCACCTGATATAATAATACCGCCTTCACCGATTTTTGTATCATAGCCTTCTGGAAACTGGAGTATCATCTCGTGAATGCCGGCAGTTTTGGCCGCTTCAATTACTTTTTCTGAATCAATTTCTCCAAAGCGGGCAATGTTTTCTGCCACTGTGCCGTCAAGTAGTTCTATATCTTGAGGCAAATAACCAATATAGCTACCAATGTCCTGCCTATCCCAAGTATGAATCTCTGCACCATCAAGCCTTACAGAGCCGCTGTAGGGCGGCCAAACACCAACTAGCATTTTACCAAGCGTGGTTTTTCCAGATGCGACAGGGCCAATAATACCTATTAACTCACCAGATTTCACTTCAAAAGAAACACCTTTTAATATCATCGTATTAGAGTTAGGCGGCACAGCAATGAGGTTTTGCACAGAAACATTACCAACAGGCGGCGGCAGTGCAATACTTTTAGGTTTTTGGGGAAATTGTGCAAGCAGTGCTTCGAGCCTTGCGTATGATTCCCTTACGGATACAAACTGCCTCCATACACCAATAGCCATATCTACAGGACTAAATGCCCTTCCAAGTAATATTGCCGTAGCCACTATCATCCCTGCTGTTAGATCACCTTTTAAAGCAAAATAGGCACTAAGACCGTAGCCTACTATAGACTGAAAAGTAATGCGCAGTGTTTTTGTAAGGGCAGAAACGGCACCAGCTTTTGAACTTGTTTGCGATTGCTGTTTTAAAAAGTTTATATAGCGTGTGTACCAATGTTTTTTTACGTTTTCTACCATACCCATAGCATAGATTGCCTCAGCATTACGGAAGTTTACATTTGCAAAAGTTTGAGAAGCCTGAAAGTGTCTATTTGATTCATTTAAGCCTTTTTTGGAAACAATTTCTGTTAACAAAGCCATAAAAAACATTATTAAAGTAGCGGCAATTGAGACAAAACCTATTACTGGACTGATAAGAAAAATTACAAAAATATATATCGGCGTCCAGGGTATATCAAAAAAAGCAAATATGCCGTTTCCTGTAAGAAACTGCCTGATATTTGTAAAATCGCTAAACACCAAAGAAGCATTGCCCGTATTTGTGTATAATGCGTTTTGGAAAGCTATATTAAAAATCCTCTCGTTTAAGCGCTCATCCATATTGTTGCTTATGCGAATTAAAAGCTGTGATCTGAGCCACTCTAAAAAACCCATAAATATGTAAAAAGCTACGACAATGATGCTTATTAGTATTAATGTACTTACGCTTCTGCTGGATAAAATTCTATCATAAACCTGCAGCATATATATAGAAGGCGTAATAAGAATAATATTTATTATAGCGCTAACTAATCCTGCTGTGTAAAAAGCGCTTTTAAAATCTTTTAAAACACTTAATAATTCACCTTGTGGCTTTTTTCTGCCTATAAAAACACTATTTTGTCTTCCAAACACTACTCCTCCAAAGCTACCGCGGTTTTTGAATTGTTAATCACAGGCAGTTCATTATGTGGGTCCAAATATGTATTAAAAAACTCAACATCATCTCCATTAAGAACACCTGCATATAATTTTAGCTTAAACATATCGCTAATATAGCTGTATTTTGCCTGCATCAGCTGGTTTTCTACATCATAGAGCTGTTTTTGGGCATTTATTACATCTGCAACGGTTTTTATACCTGCTTTTAAACCCATATAATTTGCCTTTAGGGCGGTTTTTGCCGCACTGAGTGCTACTTTTAGGCTTTGTATCTTTGATATATCGCTTGATACATTAAGAAATTCTTCACTTACTGAGGATTCAACATTATTTATATAATTTTCTCTGTCCATTTGAGCCTGCTTCACGCGGTAATGCGCTTCGTCAATGCGCGCTATAGAATTGCCACCGTTAAAGATAGGTACATTTATTTGAATACCCACGCTTGCATATTTAATTGTTGGTGTTTGTACATATGTACTTGTGTTTGTATATGTATAGCCTGCAACTAGTGCTACAGAGGGAAGTTGGTCACCTATGGCTTTTGTTAAATCGTGCTTGTAGTAGTTAACATTTTGCTCGTAATACTTAATGACGGGACTATTTTGTTTTGCAATATTAATCCAATCTTCTAATTTTGATGGCGTTGGGTATTTAAAGTCTATATTGCTCTTAAGAGGGGATATAGTGTTTGGTGTTTTGCCAATAAATGTTTTAATTTTTGTTAGAGATATTTCAAGCTTG
>JBFWJP010000175.1:0-3604 GCA_050253135.1 Desulfurella sp.
CTTTTTATAAAGAAGCTTTTAGGAAAGCAAACATTACTCCTAGCGAGATAAAATCCCTAAAAGATTTACATAAATTACCATTTACCACAAAAGATGATTTAAGAGATAGTTACCCTTACGGTATGTTTAGCATGCCAATAGACCAGATTGTACGCATACACGCTTCAAGTGGGACCACAGGTAAACCTACAGTTGTAGGTTATTCTAGAATCGACATTGAGGAGTGGTCTCAATTGATGGCTAGGTCTTTTGTTGCTTGTGGTGTAACGAGTAAGGATATTATCCAAAATGCTTATGGTTATGGTTTGTTTACAGGCGGACTTGGTGCCCACTATGGTGCAGAAAAATTGGGTGCAGCAGTAATTCCTATATCTGGTGGTAATACAAAAAAGCAAATTATGATTATGGTGGATTTTAAATCAACCGTTTTAACAGCCACTCCTTCTTATGCCCAACTGCTTGCAGATACAATCGAAGAAATGGGTTTGCTTGACAAAATAAACTTAAGAGTTGGGGTTTTTGGTGCTGAGCCATGGAGCGAAAACATGCGTCAGAAACTAGAGGAAAAACTACGTATAAATGCTATGGATATCTACGGTTTAAGTGAAATAATGGGACCAGGTGTGGCAATTGAGTGTGAGGCCAAAGAAGGTTTGCATATTTGGGAAGATGCGTTTATACCAGAAATAATAGATCCAGACACACAAGAACCACTAGAGGATGGTCAGGAAGGCGAGCTTGTCATTACTACAATTAAAAAACAAGCAATGCCATTAATTAGATACAGAACAAAAGATATTACAAAAATTATTAAAGAGCCTTGTAAATGCGGGCGAACGCACAGGCGCATTCAAAAAATACTAGGCAGAAGCGACGACATGATAATAATAAGAGGCGTTAATGTTTTCCCGAGTCAAATCGAGTCTGTTTTGATGGAAATTGAAGGTCTTGCGCCTCATTATCAATTAATTGTGGACAGACAAAACAACTTAGATACATTGGAAGTGCAAGTAGAGGTTGATAGCAAAATATTTTCTGATGAAATTCGAAAACTTCAAGGCCTGCAAAATCAGATACAAAAGGATATTAAAGACATTTTAGGTATAACTACAAAAGTTACACTTGTTGAAGCAAGAACTCTACAGCGCAGTGAAGGTAAGGCAAAACGTGTTATAGATAAAAGAAAAATATAGAGGCAAGTTTATGAAAAGTATAAAGCAAATTTCTGTTTTTGTAGAAAATAAACCTGGTAGGTTATTGGATGTAATTGAAGTATTAGGGGGCAGTGATATTGATATAAAAGCTATAAGTCTTGCCGATTCGTCAGATTTTGGTATAGTGAGATTAATTTGCGAAAACCCAGAATCTGCATACAAGGTCATTAATAATAGTGGTTTTACTGCAAGCTTGACCGAAGTTTTAGCCATAGCAATAAGTGATAAGCCAGGCTCTTTAGCAAAAGTTCTAAGGGTTTTAAAAGAAAGCAGTATTAACATAGAATACATGTATGGGTTTTCTGCAAAAATGAAAGATCATGCTGTAATGATAATAAAGGTTTCTAATTTAGAAGAAACAATAAAATGCTGTATTTCTAACAATGTACAGATATTGTCTGAAAATGACATTGGCAGCGTTGTTTGATATTTATGTTGAAATCTGTGTATTTTTTGATATAATAAGGGTTAGGGCATTAGGTAAATTTAATTGGCCTTGGGTGTTTGTGATGCATTTTTTCCTTAGAGCCAACACCTAACAATGGGGGGCCAGTATTAGGTAGTCTTGAAGCGCTTGAAAAAGCACTCTAAGGCTATTCTCGAGGTACCCACTTATCATTGCTAGGTTCTAGGAAAAATCCGCACACGGCACCCTAGGCTTTAATATAAATTTAAAGAAGTTAGTAATGGAAGTTTATAGATATAGTAAGAGTGAATTAAGGCGGAGAGCTTTAAGGCAGAGAAGATCTTGCTCTAAAAAGTTTGTATTTTTAAGAAGTCTATTAATATCAAAAAAGTTAGCAAATTTTTTAAAGCTCAAAAACATAAAAAATGTAGTTTCCTACAACCCCATAAATAACGAAGTCCATCCAAATTTTTTAATATCCAACAATGTTAACGTTTTTTTCACAAAAATAAATGCACAAACACTGCGCATTGCGCGATCAAAAAGTTTTAAAAGGGGTAAATTTTCTGTTTTAGAACCTTTTTGTGGTACTTATGCTTTTAAAAAACAAATTGAGTGTTTTATTGTGCCTGCTTTGGCATTTGATAAAAGAGGTTATCGCATAGGATACGGTATGGGCTTTTACGATAAACTGCTTCAAAACTCAAAAGCCTTAAAAATCGGTGTAGGTTTTGACTTTCAGGTTAAAAATTTCAACATCAAAGAAGATAAATTTGATGTTTCACTGGATTACATTATAACAGAAAAAAGAATTTTAAAGTGTAGGAGATGAGGAGATAGATATGTCAACGATATTATTTAGTATTTTAACATTAATATTGGGTCTCGTAATAGGGTATTTGGGTGTGTATTTTTTGCAAATCAAGAAAAAAGAATATTTAAAGCAAAAGTCTGATTACATCATTAAAAACGCTGAGATTGAAAGAGAAAATATGCTCAAGAAAGCTGAAATTGATGTTAAAGATTATACGCTTACGGCAAAAAATCAAATTGATGAAGAAATTAGGGAAAAAAGAAAAGAAATTCAGAAGTGGGAAAAAAGATTACAGATGAAGGAAGAAGCTTTAGATAAAAAGCAGTTTCAGTTAGATAACAAACAAGAGCAATTAAACAAGAAACTTGAAGAAATAAAAGAAAAAGAACAAATGTTAGACGAAGAAAGCACAAAGCTTACAAGCTTACTTGAAGAGCAAAAGAAAAAAATTGAAGAAATTGCTAAAATGACCACAGAAGACGCGAAAGAATATTTGATTAAACAGATAGAGGAATCTGCCAAAAAAGAATCTGTTGTAAGGCTTAGGGAAATTGAAGAAGAAGTTAACGAAAATGCCAAAAAAATCTCTCAAAAAATTCTTAGTCTAACTATGGAAAAAATGGCTAGTACTTTTGTTATGGAAAAGACAATTTCTACGGTTAGTTTGCCAAATGATGAGATGAAGGGTAGAATTATTGGTAGAGAAGGCAGAAATATAAGATCTTTTGAAAAGGAAACCGGTGTGGATCTAATTATTGACGATACGCCAGAGGTTGTAGTTATATCTAGTTTTGATGCAAAGAAAAGGGAGATTGCCAAAGTTGCTTTAGAAAAATTAATACAAGACGGTAGGATCCATCCAGCACGCATAGAAGAGGTAGTTGAGAAAGTTAGACAAGAATTAGAGCAAGAAGCAATAGAAGAAGTTAAATCTCTTATATTTGACTTAGGTATTGAAAATCTTCACCCAGAAATAACAAGACATTTGTCTATGTTAAAATATAGAACAAGCTATACCCAGAATGTTTTGGCTCATTCTGTTGAAGTAGCTTATATGTCTGGCATAATGGCAGCTGAGCTTGGACTTAACGTAAAATTAGCAAAAAGGGCTGGTCTACTGCACGATATTGGCAAATCTACAGATCAAGAAATGGAAGGTTCCCATACAAC
>JBFWJP010000176.1:0-3599 GCA_050253135.1 Desulfurella sp.
TATCATCTACACATCATGGTAGTGCAAGTGCAGAGGTGACTATATCATGAGTGTAAATATAAGAAATATAAATGGGACAATTATTGTTGAAAGAGGTAAAACAGCTGATGAAATACAACAAGAAAATGAACAAATTTTATCGCAAACAATTGCTCAACTTACACTCGAAAACGCCGACTTGAAGGTACAATTACAGACGTTAGCACAAACAATCGCACAAATGCAATTAAAATAGGAGGGATATTATGAGTCCATATTTCAATTTTTGGCAAATGTGCTATAAAAATGGTTGGGTGACAATAGATATGGTGAAACAGGCAGTCGCAAAAGGACTCTTGACAGCAGATGAATTTCAGCAGATAACAGGGCAGACGTATACGTCATAAAAGGTAGGTTTTATTGCCTACCTTTTACTTTTTTTGAAGGAGTGGTAATATGCCAATATTTGTTGGAGGCGATACACAATCTTTTTATTATGATATGCAATTTAAGGTTGCTAATTCAGTGGCAGAAAATCCTAATAAGATTTATCATCAAGACGTTGATTTAAGTGCTTTACCTAATCCCTCAACTGGCTGGATTGAGATAACTAATCAAGCTGATATAGATAAAGTAAAATCACAAGATAATACTATATTAACTTATTCTACTACAACAGCAGGTAAAGCAAAAGCTATTATGATGGCTATTGACTTAACCGCAGTATGTAATACATTGTATGGTAGCAGTAATAGTGCTCTAATAGCTGCTTTAAAAGCAATACAAGTAGATGTATGGGCTTCGGGTAGTGGTGCAAATAGTGGCGTTACTGCAAATGGAGTGTCTGTCTACGTATGGGATACTTCATCAACTGCATGGGTAACAAATAATTATGTTAATACTCAAAGCACAATACAACAAATAAGTGCTCCATTATCGAGTATTTCTACAAAAGTAGACTCATCAAATAAAATCTACATTTTAATAGTTTCTCAATATACTTCAGATGGTACAATAGCAAGTACAGTAAATCTTGACTATATAAGAGTTAGAGTAGATTTAGCAAGAAGTGTTGATATAATTAATCCTATTCCTATATATGTACCTCAATTATTTAGTATTTTAATACATGGTTTTAGTGCAAGTTGGGATAGTAATACAAGTAAAGATGGTAGAAGATTATTCCAATTATATAGAACAGATGGATATTATATAGAATTATATTACGATGCTACTAATGATAGATTTGTATTAAATAGAAAAAATACTGATGGTACTTATTCAACTTTATACTCAAATTCAAATGAAGTGTTTACTAATTGGCAAACAATTAACTTTTTAATTGAGCAAACTTCAACTGGTTTACGCTTCAGAATGCTAAAGAATACTGGTGCAATGGAAGAATATGTTTTAAGCGATAGCAAACCTTTATCGGGTAATATGAATTTATATTTATTATCATCTAATACTCAGGGCTATGAAGCAGATGCTTTTATACATAGTTTTGTATTTATTCCTAATCAAGTATATGATGACAGTACTGTAGCAGAAGATATGTTACGTGGTAATATTACAGGATTAGCTCCTGGTTTTGACTTCCCCGAATTAGTACAAAGTAATGATTTTAGTGATGCAGCAAAATGGACACTAAGTGGAAGTGCAAGTATATCGAATAAAACATTGACGTTGCCCAATGTACAAGATACAGCACAACAAAATATAAATGTACTACCAAATAATAAATATTCTGTGAACTTTGTGGTTCAATCTGGTAGTGGCGAAATAGAAATACAAGAATATTATAATAATTTTTATATATCTTCTGTTTTATCAGCTATAAGTCCTATAGAATTTACTACAACTGCGAATACTAATTTAATTAAACTTATTTTGAAAAATCAGGTTACTACAAGCAGCGCAGTATTTAATTCTGTTTCAATAAAGTTAAAAATGTAATTGTTTAAAAATAAAGTGAGTTGTTATCTACTTGTTTTTGATAATTTAAAACAAATTATGTAAAGGAGTTATGCTGATGGATAAAATGTTTCTTCTTTTATTTTTTTGACAGAAAGGAAGGATGCAGATGAATCCACTAAATGTTATTGATTATGGTCTTGCAGCTTTTGCAGTGGCTGGAATTTTGTACGTGATAACACTATACAACAACAAAAGAAGAGAACAACAAATAGCAGAAGTAGTAGACAATAATACAAAGACAATGCAAAAGCTTTTAGAAGTAATACAGCAATTACAAATCACATTAGTTAAACAGGATGCGAAGATAGATGAACTTCTTGAAAGAGCAAGGAGTGAAAAAAGGTGAAATACTCCAAAATAATTGTATTAATGGTTATACTATTCAATGTTTTATTTGCTAGTGCTGTTTTATATATTTTCTTTTTTGTACATCAAGAGCCTGTGACATTAATTATATCATGGTTTAGTTTTACTACTGGTGAATTGATGGCATTAGCAGGCATAAAAAGTTTAGAAAGTAAAAAAATGCCCACACAAGAATTTTTGGAAGAATATTTACAGCAGTATTTAAGAGATTATCTGTCTAATCATGCTTGGAATTCTAATATTCCTTCTTATTTTCCTTCGCAAAGTACAGATTTGCCCCAACAAGATTTTATTAAAAACCAGAATAATAGTGGAACTACTCCAACTATATAGTGAGGTGATATTATGAAAGTATGTATTGACCCTGGGCATGGAGGTTATGATAGTGGTGCTGTTGGATATGGCTTAAAAGAAAAAGAGTTAACTTTAAAAATAGCGCTTTATTTGAGGGATTACTTAGAAAAATATGGTTGCGAAGTAATAATGACAAGAGATAGCGATGGTGTAATATGGAACAAAGCTAATGATTTACAAAAAAGATGCGATATAGCTAATAATGCTAAGGTTGATTACTTTATTTCAATACATATCAATGCAGGTGGAGGAACAGGATATGAAACATGGATAGCGAATAATGCCTCACAGAAATCTATAGAACTTGCCCAAAAAATGCATATGTATATTGCTGAATTCTATAAAGGCAATGGATTTGTAGATAGAGGGTTAAAATCTGGTAGATTATGGGTATTAAGGCAGACAAATATGCCCGCTATACTTACAGAAAATTTATTTATTGATAACGAGAAAGATGCTAAGTTTTTATCCAATGATGATAACCTAAAAAATATTGCAAAAGCTATAGCAAATGCTTTCGTAAATGTTTTTAATTTGAATCCCAAAGGAGGTAATATTATGTCTACTCCCCAAGTTCCTTTTAGAGACATTGACAACCATTGGGCTGAAAAAGTTATTGCAAGGGCTTATCAGATGGGTTTGTTAGCTAAAAGTGATAAGTTTAGACCTAATGATCCCATAACAAGAGCTGAAGTTGTTGCACTTATTGATAGAGCTATAAATTATATAATGAATGCAACTAAAAATACTAAATAAAAATAAAATTTCATGGAGGTATTTTTATGAGAGAATTAATAATGACAATTTTGATAACTTTAATATAGCTTGTGATTTTGGTTGGATTAGGGTATTTTATTGACTTCTTGAAAACAAAAATTTCAAGTGAAAATATGTCGCCAAAATGTAGTCAAAAAAGCACCAGA
>JBFWJP010000177.1:0-3591 GCA_050253135.1 Desulfurella sp.
AAGACCTGTTAGCACGTAGGCTTTTTGCCTGCTAGTAAGCCTATAGTCAAACTCAGATACATTTATATTATCAATCAAATCCATACAAAAGCGCTTGAAAGAACCAGGTTTTTCTTCTAGTTCTACTACATAGAGTGCTTCTTGTTTTTCGCCAATTAGTGCTCTGTCTGCAACAAAGCTCAATCGATCAAAATTCATATTTGCACCAGAATTTATAGCAAGGAATGTTTTTTTAGAAATTGAGTGTTCATCGATGTAGCGTTTTATACCAGCTACAGCTAGCGCACCAGCGGGTTCTACAATATTTCTTGTATCATAATAGATGTCTTTTATGCTTGAGCATATCTCATCTGTGTCAACCAAAACAATATCGTCTACATATTTTAATACTAACTCGAGTGTCAAGTCTCCTACGCTTTTAACAGCTACACCATCTGCAAAAATTCCTACTTCGTCAATATCAACTTTCTTTTTAGCTTGAAAAGACAAATACATTGCGTTTGAGTCTTTTGGTTGAACCCCAATGACTTTTATTTGCGGGTTTATGTTTTTAACAAAAGAAGCAATGCCAGCTATCAAGCCACCCCCTCCAATAGGAACAAAAATATAATCTACCTCAGAGCTTGTCTGCATCAAAATTTCGTTTGCAATTGTAGCATTGCCTGCTATGACAAGCTCGTCATCAAAAGGAGGAATGTAGGTCATTTTAGTTTGATCAATTAAAATCTTACACGCATTGTAGGCGTCTGTATAGCTATCACCTTCTAAAACGATGCTTGCTCCATAGCGTGCCACCGCATCAATTTTAATTTGAGGGGTTGTTTTTGGCATTACAATTGTAGCAGGAATTGACATTTTTTTTGCAGAAAGAGCAACGCCTTGAGCATGATTGCCAGCTGAGGCGCATATTATACCTTTCTTTTTGTCTTCTTCTGAAAGATTTTTAATTTTATTGTACGCACCTCTAATTTTAAATGAAAATACACTTTGTAAGTCTTCTCTTTTTAGTAGAATTTTGTTGTTTAAATTTTTCGAAAGATTTACAGCATAATTTATAGGCGTTTGTTTTACAAGGTCATAGATTGATGAGCCTATTACCAACCTTACAATGTTATCCATTTTATGCAAATTCCTCTTTTAAATATGAAATTTTGGCAGTATCACTTGTTTCAATGGGCTTTAAAGACCAATTACCATCGCCTAACAATGATAATTTAATCTTATGATAATTAAGCAGACTAGATCTGTGGCCTACGCTTAAATATGCACTATGTGGTAGCTCTTTAAATAGTCTCACGTAAAGGAGTTTTTCTGATTTTTCATCAAGAGCACTTGTGGCTTCGTCCATAAAAATCCAATCAGGTTTTTGCAAAAAGATACGACCGAAGGCAATGTATTGCTGTTCACCTAAGGATAAAACCTGCGACCACATATTTACATCTAGTAAGTGTTTTGATAAATATTTTAAATTCAAACTTATAAGAAGTTCTTTTAACACTTCATTATCTACCGAAGGATCACCATTTGGGTAGATTAATATATCCCTTAGTGTGCCGATAGGCAAATAGGGTTTTTGAGGCAAAAAGAGTGTTTTTTCTTTTGGCGGTAGTTCTATTTCACCATCTCCAAAAGGCCAAAGTCCTGCAATTGTTCGAACAAGCGTGCTTTTTCCAATACCTGAGGGTCCTACTATGAGCAAGCTTTGTGTGGGTTTTAGTTCAAAGCTTAAGTTTTTAATTAAATAAGTTTTGTTATCTGGCAGCATAATTGAGAGATTTTTTACTGATAATAGATAATCGGATGGTCTATATTTTATATTATTATTAGTCGATTGAAGAGCTTTTATTGATTGAATGTTGTGTTCAAAGGTGCGAAGCCTATCAGCCACAGCATGCCAGTTTGCTAAAGCGGTGTAACTATTTACTATATATGATAATGATGTTTGCACCTGACCGAAGGCTTGGGCTATCTGCATAAGGCCCCCAAGTTGTATTTTTTTTGCAAAAAACCTTGGTGCAGCAACAAGTATTGGGAAAATAATTGCTATCTGGTTATAGCCTGAGGTAAACCATGTTAGTTTTTTCTGCCTTACCATTATCTTCCAATAATTTTCAAATATATCGGCGAATTTACGCATTAAATGTCCGTGCTCTTTTTCTTCTCCACTGTATAGGGCTACACTTTCACTATTTTCTCTTATACGCACTAAATTAAACCTAAAGTCTGCTTCAAAGCGTTGCTGGTTAAAATTTAGAGGTATAAGAGGTCTTCCAATAACAGCCGTAACCCAAGTGCCAAATATTGCATAAATCAGCGCAGCCCATACCATATAGCCTGGAATCGTAATTAAAAAACCAAAAACGGATAAATGCAGTGGGCCAGATACAATCCACAATATACTAATAAACGAAAATAGCGTAACCACAGAACTTAAAAGCCCTAAAGATAAACTCAGTGATTGCGATATAAACATATTTAAATCTTCGCTTATTCGCTGATCAGGGTTGTCGGTTTGGTGGTTAAATACTTGAAGGTGGTAGTATATTTTCTTATCCATCCACTTATTTAAAAACTCATCTGTGAGCCACTTGCGCCATTTTATTTGGAGCATTTGATTTAAATATAGCGAGTAGACTGCTGATATTATATAAAAAAACGCTAACGCAGTGAACTGACCAAGAGCTACCCAAAAAGCTTTTTCGTTAAATTCTTGCAAAGCATTGTAAAATTCTTTGTACCATAAGTTAAATAACACATTTATGAAAACAATCGCGAGGTTTAAAAAAATTATAGCAGCAAGCAAGATATACGCAGTCTTTTTTTCTTTTGATACCCAGTAGGGTTTTATTAAGTGCCAAGCATCTTTAAATACTTCTTTATTGAATTGTTTCATTTAGTTACCATTTGATTGATACGTTTTCATTGATTATTGTTTTTTATTTGATTATATAGCTTATCTGCCAAATCTTTAGCTTGAGATATCTGATTGCTTGTAAGCTTGTATTTAACTATATTTAAATGATGGGCAGCAAGATCATAAATTTCTTCATTTGGGTTAGAAAATTTCTTTGCTACATCAAACCATGCGTAAGCATCGATATAGTTTTTTTCTATATCACCTTCATAGTATAAAAGACCTAGTCTGTATTGAGCGTAGCTAGAGCCTAGATAAGCTGCCTTTTGCCAATACTCAAAACTTTTTTTATAGTTTAGTTCTACACCTTGACCAAGGCTGTATAAAAACCCAAGTCCATATAGCGCATCTTTATTGTTTAATTGGGCACTTTTTTCCCACCAATAGAGCGTTTTTGATAAATCTCGTTTTACGCCAAGACCGTGTTTATACAAATACCCAATCCCATACATCCCAAAGCTGTTGTTTTGTTTAGCAGATTCTTCAAAAAAATTATAAGCTGTCGTGTAGTCTTTTTTAACACCAAGTCCATCTAAATACATAGTACCTAGAATATATTGAGCTTGAGAATCGCCTTGTTTGCTTAATTGTGAAAATATGCCGTAGGCTTCTTTATAGTTTTTGCTGTTATACGCATCGATTCCATCTTTTAAATTTGGATTGGCAAACGATAAACT
>JBFWJP010000178.1:0-3552 GCA_050253135.1 Desulfurella sp.
ACCCACATTCATCTATAATGGCTTTCATTTATACTTTATCCTATGATGAAATATACCTATCAACACACTAACAAAACTATCAACAATTAGGTTTAATTCTCTTAAAGATAAATCAGATTCATCCAAATGACCATCTAAAAAAATCTCATTTGTTAAATTTTTAACATAATTTTTCAAATGGGTGATTGTAGGTTCATTTAAATTTTTGGTTGCTGCTTCAACCTTATCTGCAAGCATCACAATACCAGATTCTTTGGATTGAGGTTTGGGGCCTGGGTAGCGAAAATCTTCTTCATTTGGGTTTAATCCCATATCTTTAGCTTTATCGTAAAAATATTTCACAATCATTGTGCCGTGATGTTGCTCTATTATATCAATAATTTGGGAGCCAAGTCTATACTTTTTACCTGTCTCTACACCATCCTTTACATGATTTTTAATAATTAGACTGCTAACGTAGGGCATCAATCTATCGTGTGGGTTTTCTGTATCAAATTGATTTTCAATAAAGTATGTTGGTTTTTTAATTTTTCCTATATCGTGATAATAAGAACCTACTTTTGCAAGCAGAGAATTTGCTCCGATTGCTTGGCAAGCTGCTTCTGAGAGACTCGATACAACTATACTGTGATGGTATGTACCTGGTGCCTTTATGGCAAGTTCCTTAAGCAATGGGTGGTTGAGATTTCCAAGCTCAACTAGTTTAACATTTGTTGCAATATCGAATAGCCACTCAAAAATTGGCAACACACCACTTATAATAATTGCTGTCAATATGCCATTTAGTGCACCAAGGCCAACGCTAATTAAAGTAACAGTATTAAATAAATTATTGCTTTGAAGCATGTAAAATATTACTATAAGTGCAGCATTGATAAGTGATATTATAAAACCTGTCCTAACAATACCACTTCTGTTTCTGTTGTCCACGAGGTATATACTTGCAACTACACTATCTAAAAAGGAATAAATAAATATCATAAATCTAAGGCTGTTATCTACTGTTATTGATGCTAAAATAACAGTAATAAGAGATATAGAAATTGAGTATTTAAAACCCACAAGTAAAACGCCCAAAATTGAAGCAACAGCAAAAGGTATTAGATATAATAAAACGCTTTTTGGAAAATCGGGAGAGTAATAACCTACAACTATAGATAAAAAGTAAAACACTTTAATTAAAATAATCTGCAACAGAACTATTGTGCCTGTTATTAAAATTAATTTCTTATATGGAAATTTTTCAGTTGGTCTAAGTTTTTTATAAATTAATGCTGAAGTTAGGAAAAAAACAACGAGAATGGCAATAATCCCGACTAAATCCAAAAACCTATTTTTTACTTCAAGCAAAGAATTTAGTGCTTTTAATTTTACATAAGCATTTCGATCAATAACATCTCCTTCTCGAACAACAACTTCTCCTTTGGATAATTTTAAGTATACAGGCACAACTTTTTCTTTAGCTTGTTTTTTAAGTTCTTGGGTTTTTTGTGCATTGTAGTAAGCATTGGGTTTAGCTACAGAAAATACAAATTCTATAATTAATTTTCTCAACTGTGAGTTTGGCACAGACCAGTGCAACTTATCGTACGATAGTGCTTTTGCCGTATTCAAATCAATAAACTTTTCTGTGTTAGTTTCTAATCTGCTCGTTTTTAATTCTGTGTTATATATTAAAATTTGATTTTTAACATATTGGTAATCTGAGGGTCCAGACAAAACATAGTAACGGTTAATATCTTTTAAAATTGTACTTGTAAATCTTAAAATAGTGCTTTTATTCCTTAAAATTAAACTAAAAGTATCCTGATCTAAATTTAAGCCTAAATCTTGATTAAATTTCTCTAATGCAGTAGTTTTATCTTTAATTTTAGAAATATCGTTAAACGCATTTAATATCTTTTCGTATAAATTATCGTATAATTCTGGGTTATAGTAAAATACATTGGGAACAGCTTCCTCTGCTTGTTGAATTTTCGCATGCGTTGCATAAGGATCCTCTACTAACATTGACACATTCGAGCGAATTGTTTTCGGCGCTACATCACCTACCTTGAGTGCACTAATGCCCAATTTACTTTTTGGAACTATTAAAAAAACAATTACTACAAAAAAAATTAATGCAAGCAAAAATTCATTTGTAAAAAAATGTTGATATTTTTCAAGAAATATTCTTGCTTTCTTGATTATCTTTATCTCTTTTTTCATACGCTTCAACAATTTTGGAAACTATAGGGTTTCTTAACACATCTTCTTTTTTGAAATCAACAAACCCAATTGAGTCTAAATTTAGTTTTCTAAGTAGGCTAATAGCGTCTGCTAAGCCACTTTTTATACTATGAGGTAAATCAATTTGTGTTATGTCACCTGTTATTACCACTTTTGAATCAAACCCAGTGCGTGTCAAAAACATTTTCATCTGACTTACCGTTGTATTTTGTGCTTCATCTAAAATAATAAAGGCATTATTAAGTGTTCTTCCACGCATGTAGGCTAATGGTTCTATTTCAATTTTTCCTTGATCAATGAGCTTTAGTGCAAGCTCAGTTTCTATACAATCATAAAGTGCATCATATAGAGGTTTCATATAAGGGTCAATTTTCTCATACAATGTACCGGGTAAAAAACCCAACTTCTCACCTGCTTCTACTGCTGGCCTTGTTAGTATTATTCTTTTAACCCTTTTTTCAAGCAAAGCATTAATGGCTGCAAAAACAGCCAAGTAAGTTTTGCCTGTACCAGCTGGGCCTATACCAAAAGTTATGGTATTTTTTTCAATAAGCTCTAAATACTTTGCTTGATTAACATTTTTGGGCAATATGGTTTTTATTTTCGAGTGCGTTTTTGGTGGGTTAAAAACCGCTTTTGTGCCTAAAGCATTATCGTTATCAAGCTCAGAAATTAAACTATCTATAGCATTCTCCCCAACAAGTACACCTTTATCTACCATATCATTTATATTTTTTAAATAGTTATAAGCAAGCTGTATATTTTTGTCACTTCCTTTAATTAAAACTTCTCCTCCCCTAAAAATAATAAAAACATTAAGCTTCTGCTCAACCTTTTTTAATGTATCTTTACGATTGTAAAAAACATTACCCAAATACGCTGGATCACTCAATACAAGGCGTTTTTCCACATTACTCCCACTCTATAGTTGCTGGTGGTTTATTTGAAATATCCAAAACCACACGATTTACCCTTTGCACTTCGTTTATTATCCTTGTAGATATAATATTTAAAACCTCTTGTGGTAAATATACCCAGTTTGCTGTCATGCCATCTAAGCTTTCCACAACCCTTACAACAACAGTATAATCATAAGTTCTTTTATCACCCATTACACCTACGCTTTTTAAATCAAGCAATACACCAAAAGCTTGCCAAACTTTGTCGTAAAAACCACTTTTTTTGATCTCTTCCAATATTATAGCATCTGCCTGCCTTAAAATATCTAATTTTTGTCTTGTTATTTCGCCAATAATTCTAATAGCGAGTCCCGGTCCTGGAAATGGGTGCCTGTTGATAAAGGAATCATCTAAGTTTAGTTGT
>JBFWJP010000179.1:0-3536 GCA_050253135.1 Desulfurella sp.
GACATTACTGGACGCGGGTTCGATTCCCGCCACCTCCACCAAAAATTAAGTACCGTATACTTCATCTTTTATGATTTTTGATTTTAAATCGTATATAAGTGTGGAAAACTCATCTGTAGATTTAATTAAATCTACACACTCATATGCATCTTTTCTTTTGTTATCCTTTATATAAAGCAATCCTGCTTTATAAAAGTCAGCTAAAGCGCCTTTTGAGTTATCTTCATGTTTATAAACCAAACCTCTATTAAAATAAGCGTCTGCATAACTTGGGTTAATTTCTATAGCATTTGTAAAATCAGATTCGGCTGCTTTATAATTAGCTAATCTATAATACACAATACCTCTATTATAATATGCTTTGTAATCAAGCGGTTTTAACTGTATAGCTTTTGTAAAGTCATCAATTGCATCTTGGTAAAAAGCTAGTTCATAATTAACCAAACCTCTATTTATGTAAGCTTTATAAAAATTAGGATCGTTTTGAATCGCTTTTGTCAACTCTTCTTTTGCTTTTTTATAAAAAATATAAGTATTATCATTTTCTAAAGTAGTTGAAGCCATTTTAGTGTAAACTATAGCGCTATTGTAGTAAGCATATGCATTTTTTGGGTCAATAACTTGGGCTCTTTTGAAATCTTTTAGTGCTTCATCATATCGATTAAGTTCAAATAAAACTATGCCTCTGTTTACATACGCCATATAATTGTCTGGATTTTCTTGTAGAGCTTTAGTATAATCATCAATAGCTTGCTGGAATTGATTTTGATCATAGTAACTTTGAGCTTGACTAAAATATACCATAGATTTAGCCACATTGGATAGCTCTTGTGCAAAGCTACTGCCTGTAAGTATCAAAAATACTGCGCTTATAGCTAAAAATCTTTTCATTAGAAACCTCCAATAAGTTTATTTTACCTAAATTTATACATAATATTTTACTGTAATGCAATAAAAAATTTAATTTCAATGAATCAAGTTGACATAATCGATTATTTTCATTATATTAATATAAGATGATAAATAAGTTTTTATTTGAAGATAAATTTTTAATTTTAAGTTTGATTATTACATCTTTTGTTGTAGGATTCATTTTCAATAACTTACTCAGCAAAATATACCTGATAATTGCAAAGAAAATTCCATTACATCAAGAAATAAAGAAATATTTTTATTTTCCAGCGTGGTTTCTTATAAGCATTTTATTGTTTAGTGCAATTAGTTCAATAGTCAATTTTAAACAAACAAACAGCGATTATATCATTACAAAAATCATTCAAATTCTTTATATCTTATTTTTTGGTATGGTATCAATAAAAACGATATCGTTTTTTGAGTACGTTTTAAATGAAAGACAACCTAAAAACATTGCTGATTTTCATAAAAGGCAATTAAATACACAATTAAAAATTATCAAAAGTATAGCTTCAGCTATTATTTTAGTAGTTTGTACCGCATTGATTTTTCTAAGCTTTGCTTCGCTAAAAAGCCTTGGTTCAACTATTTTAACGTCAGCTGGAATTATTGGTATTATTGTTGGTTTTGCTGCACAAAAAACACTCAATTTACTATTTGCAGGTATTCAAATTGCAATCAGTCAACCAATAAAAATAGGCGATGTGCTTATAGTTGAAGGTGAGTGGGGAACTGTTGAAGAAATTACATTAACATATGTAGTATTGCAAATTTGGGATTTAAGAAGACTTGTTATACCCATTAACTACTTTGTCGATAATTCCTTTCAAAATTGGACTAAAACAAGCACGCAGCTTTTAGGAACAGTGTTTGTTTATGCAGACTATACAATTGATGTTGAAAAATTAAGAAAAGCCTTGAATGATATTTTAAACAATACACCGCTTTTTGATGGAGTAGCAAGTGGTATTCAAGTTACTGACGCAAATGACAAAACTATACAAATACGCGCGCTTGTAAGTGCAAAAAATTCTTCTGATTTATGGAATTTGAGATGTTATGTAAGAGAAAAACTCATAGATTACATGAGGAAAGAAACGCCTCAAAGTCTACCTAAACTTAGAAATACAGTTTATATGGAGGGAAAAATATGAGAATAGTTATAGTATCAAATAGATTACCAGTAAGTATTGCAAAAGATAAAAAAAATAATAACAAATTTCAAAAAAGCGCAGGAGGACTTGTAACAAGCATTGGTGCATATACTGAAAAAATGACTGAACTTTCATATGTGTGGGTTGGCTGGCCTGGCGTTAGCGCAACGACCAAATCAGAGCAAGAGGAAATAATTAGCTCGCTTGAAACAATGCACTGCTACCCTGTTTTTTTAACAGAAAAAGAAATGGATAAATTCTACTTAGGTTTTTGCAATAAAACTATATGGCCTTTATTTCACTATTTTCCAACTATTGCAAGTTTTGAAAAAGAGCAGTATGACGTGTATAAATCCGTTAGTTTAAAGTTTGAAAAAGCGCTTAACAATGTCATTGATCCAAAAGAAGATATTGTATGGGTACACGATTACCATTTAATGCTTTTACCAAATCTAATTAGGCAAAACTACAATGATGTTCCTATTGGCTTTTTCTTACACATACCGTTTCCTGCTTACGAGGTTTTTCAACTATTGCCATCAAAATGGAGAGTTGAGATCCTTGAAGGCTTACTTGGTGCTGATTTAATTGGCTTTCATACACATGAGTATACGGATAATTTTTTAAGAGCTACACTGCGTTTTCTTAGTTTAGAAAATCATCTTGGTGTAATCAATAACAAGGGCAGATTAATAAAAGTAGGAACCCATCCAATAAGTATTGACTATTTAAAGTTTAATAATGCAGCTAAAAGTAACAGTGTTGTTTTAAAAGCTACAGAAATAAAAAAACAATTTAATAATAAAAAAGTTATTTTTAGTGTAGACCACTTAGATTATACAAAAGGAATAATAAATAGACTCCTTGGTTTTGAATATTTTCTTGAGCAATACCCTGACTGGCGAGAAAAAATAACGCTCGTAATTGTTGTAGTACCATCTCGTATAGGTGTTTATCATTATCAGCAAATGAAAAAACAGATAGACGAAACAATAGGAAGTATAAACGGGAAATTTAGTACACTTGAATGGACCCCAATAGTATATAAGTTCGGTTCGCTTAATTTTGAAGATCTTGTAGCCTTCTATAGTGCTAGCGATATTATGCTTGTAACACCTCTTAGAGATGGAATGAATCTTGTTGCAAAAGAATATGTAGCATCAAGAGTAAACAAAGATGGTACGTTAATATTGAGCGAGATGGCGGGTTCTGCAAAAGAATTGCTTGAAGCTTTAATTATAAACCCCAATAGCATAGAAGAAATTGGTGAAGCAATAAAGACCGCTCTTGATATACCAAAAGATAAAGAAACACAAATAATAGAAAATATGCAAAATCGCATAAGTAGATATAATATATTTAGATGGGTTAGTGATTATTTAAACGAATTAAATAAAATTACACTTTCACAAAAGCAATTAGAATCTCAATTTATTAATCAAACAATTGAAAATCAGATAGTACTAG
>JBFWJP010000180.1:0-3506 GCA_050253135.1 Desulfurella sp.
ACCCCTTAGGCCTTCAATATTGGGCAGTCTAATTTCTAGAGGTATTGCACAATCTGTAAAAGCAAGCTCACCTACACCTCCTGCCCTCATAGAACCAAGCTCATCTAAATCTTTTTGATAAAAACCTGGCGTGCCTTTTTCTACTACAAAGCCTTTTACTTTCCCATCATCTGCATCTTTTGCCCAAACAACAGCTAAGTCTGCAATTTCAGCTTCAGTAATCCACATTTTTGAACCATTGAGTACCCATTTATCACCTATCTTTTTTGCCGTAGTTTTCATACTTGATGGGTCTGAGCCTGCATCGGGTTCTGTTAAACCGTAACAGCCGATTTTTTCCCCGCTTGCAAGTTTAGGCAGAAAATGCATCTTTTGATCTTCACTGCCAAAACGCCAGATAGGATACATAACAAGGCCTGTATTTACAGCAACAAAACTTCTAAGAGAGCTGTCTATGCGCTCTACTTCCTGACAGACTATACCGTAGGTAGTATACGTAGCCCCAGGGCAGTTGTATTTTTCTTCTATAAAGCTACCAAGTATGCCAAGCTCACCAAATTGCTTTGCAATATTTCTAAAATCAAGCGTTTGTTGTTTATGCCAAGCATGTTTTATTAAGGGCTTGATATTTTCTTCTAAAAATTTTCTTAGTGGCTCTCTAAGCAGTTTGTCTTCATCACTTAATAACTCATCAATTTTATAGTAATCTACAAGCATTTTACCTCCCTTTTTAAGCTAAGTACTTATCGCCGATGCGCTCTTTGAACTCTTCCATTGTACACTCGCATATGAGACTGCCGTGTTCAAGTAAGTATACTTTATCTGAGTGCTTTAGGGCAAAGTGCAGGTTTTGTTCACCAAGCAGGATTGTAAGGTTCATCTGTTTGTGCATATAGTCTAAGACTTTTGAGATATCCTCAAGCACAATAGGTGCAAGTCCCAGTGTGGGTTCATCAAGCACGATCATTTTTGGTTTCTGCACAAGAGCTCTAGCAATGGTAAGCATCTGCTGTTCACCGCCAGAAAGCGTACTTGCAGGTTGTTTTTTTCTTTCAGATAGTCTTGGGAATATTGAGTAAACTTCTTCTATTCTTTTTTTGGCTTCATTTTTTTCAACTTTTTGTAAAGCAAGGCTTAAGTTTTCTTCTACGCTCATGTATTTAAATAGCTCTCTGGTTTCTGGTACAAAAGCTATGCCTAAATTTACAATCTCAGCAGTGCTAAGGTGCTTAATAGATTGACCTTGCCAGCTTACATCGCCTTCGTAGTTAACAAATGAAAATATAGCCCTAAACAAACTTGTTTTACCTGCACCGTTTAATCCTACAACCGATACAAACTGGCCTTCTTTTACAACTAAATTTACATCCCTTAGCGCTTGGGCTTTGTTGTATGTAAGTGATTTGATATTTGCTTCAAGCAAAATGTTGCTTTGTTGGTCTAGAGGTTTTTTTTCAAAGGCATTGCTTTGGGCTTCTCCCAAAAACACTTTTTTAACTTCTGCATTTGAGATAACTTCATCAGGTGTTCCGCTTGTAATTATTTTTCCTGCATGTATTGCAATAATTCTATTCACTAACTCTTTTACAGCTTTAACATTATGGTCTACTACAATAATTGAAAACCGCTCTGCTTTAAGAGACCTAATGAGTCTTGAAAATTCGCTAACTTCAGAGTGACTCAAACCGGCAAACGGCTCATCTAAAAGCAAGAGCTTTGGGTTTAGCGCAAGGGCTTTTGCAAGCTCCATTCTACGCACAATACCAAATGGTAACTCATTTGGACGCTTATCAAGCACAAGCTCTAGACCAAGCTTTTTTGCTATTTCAACCGCTTTGTTTTTTATATCTTTTGGATAAAATACTTTAAACTTATCGGGTAGTAAAGATAATTCGATATTTTCTAAAACTGTTTGCCTGCTAAGCGGCCTTGAGTGTTGAAACATTACTGATATGCCTTTCTTTATTCTTTTATGTATAGGAAAATGCTGAATTTCTTTTGATTCAAACTTAATAGTGCCACTTGTGGGTTTGTGTAAGCCTACAATTAGATGAAGGATGGTCGATTTACCTGCGCCATTTGGGCCAATTAAACCTACAATTTCATGGTCTTTGACCTCAAAGCTTACATTGTCTGTAGCATGTATACCGCCAAATCGTTTTTCTAAGTTAATTACTTCCAAAAGCGCCATTTAATTTTTCCTTAAAAATAAGCTTATAATGCCGTTTGGCAAAAACAACAGTACAATAAGCCCCATTATCGATACAACCACATAGCTTAACTGACCCAGAGGCTGCAGCCACTCCCTTAAAAGGATTATAAAAAAAGCTCCAAGTATGGGACCTACGATTGTTCTTCGGCCACCAATTATAGCCGATATGATAATTTGCAGAACTACAGCAATGGATACTACAAGGCTAACGGATGCTGTACCTAAGTAAAATACAAGAAGCGCACCGGATAGTCCGCTAAATAAAGCGCTGATGCCAAATGCCAGTACTTTGTATTTTGTTATATTAAAACCTAAACTTTCTGCTTCTGTTGGATCTTGAGCGGAAGCTTGAAGGATTAAGCCAATAGGTGATTTTGCAATAACAAGAAGTACAGTTGCACTGAAAGCGCAGAATAAAAGCGCAAAATAAAAGTTTGTCTTAGAACTAACAGATATTATACCAGGCACAGACAAGCCAATTTCGCCACCTGTGTACTGAGCAAATATTGTAACAAATTGTTCTAAAAGCAAAACGCTAACAAGCGTAATAAGTCCAAAGTAAGGTCCTCTGAGTCTTAAAGCAGGAGCAACAAGAAAGAGTCCTGCTACAACCGCTGCTAGGGTACCAAGCGCAATACACACATACAATGGCAGATGAGTGTTAATATTTAGAATAGCTGCAGTGTAGGCACCTATGCCTATCTGGAAGGTAGAGCCAAAATTAACCTCGCCAGAATAGCCAAACAACAAATCCCACGACATAACAAATACGGCAAAGTACAATGCTATGGTAAAAGCGCCAACAATATACGGTGAAAAAACATGAGGTACAAATTCTAGCAATAAGAAAATTATAAGGCCAATAAGTATAACTCTGTCTTTTAAAATACCTTTCATATTAGAACCTGCCAAATAAACCTTTTGGCTTAAACATAAGTATCAATACTAAAATTATGTAAGCTGGTATCGATGTATATGCAGGTGAAATTAAATATGCAGTCATAGTTTGTATGTAGCCGATTAAAAAAGCGGCCAAAATTGATCCTGTAATATTGCCCAAGCCCCCAAGCACCACAACAGAAAAAGCAAGTCCTGTAAGGCTTGGAACACTTTCTGCGCTTGCACCCAAAAATGACGCAAGTAAAGCTCCAGAAAGCCCAGTTAGTATGCCATATACGCCCCACAAGAGTATATAGACCTTTTTAATATCACTACCACTTATAGCTAGCCCGTCATGGCTCATAGAAGCAGCAAGCAAAACTTTGCCCGTCTTTGTTTTGTTTATAAAAGTCCA
>JBFWJP010000181.1:0-3439 GCA_050253135.1 Desulfurella sp.
GCCTTCAAGCATTGTTTCTAAAAATGCTTTATTTATCATATCCATTTCTTTTTGGTAATCACTATATGTGGTATCTAAAATCTCGCCACCTACAATTGCTGGCTTGTCTTTTAAATCATCTGGGACAGTCCAGTCGAATGTAAAGTTAATAAACGGTGCTTGAGAGCCCCACCTGCTTGGCACATTCATGGCAAATACCATCTGCTGTATAAGCTGCTTAACTTCATCATAGCTTAGCTTATCTGCACGCACAAATGGAGCTAAAAGCGTATCAACCGAGTTAAATGCCTGAGCACCTGCAAACTCCATCTGCATAACGCCTAAGAAGTTTACCATCTGACCTGTTAGAGCGGATAAATGCTTTGCGGGTTTTGCGTTAATCTTTCCTTCTACACCACCAAAGCCTCTTGATATTAAATCTAGCAAAGACCACCCAGCGCAGTATGCGATAATACCGTGAGACAAGTCGTGTATGTGAAGATCACCGCTTGTGTGAGCGTAAGAGACTTCTTTGGGATAAATGTTATTTAGTACATAATTTGCAAGAACGCTTCCAGCTAAATGCAAGTACAACCCAGGATAGCTAAATGTAGTATTTGAGTTTTCTTTTATGCGCCAATCAGTTTGATCTACATACTCGCTTACAGTTTTTTCTACATCAAATATAGCTTTTTGTGTATCCCTTGCAGTGGATCTTTTTTCCCTGTAGAGTATGTACGCTTTGGCTGTTTTTGCAAAACCTGCTTTGATGAGTTCTTCTTCAACGCAGTCTTGAATGTCTTCAATGTTAATTTCTTTTTGACTGCTAAACTTTCTCTTTAAATTAAAAAGCACATTTGTCGCTATAAAGCTTGAGTAGTCTTCTTCTTTTGTAGCTAAAAAAGCTTTTCTTACCGCATTTTCGATTTTGGTTTTGTCAAAGCTTGCTTTAGAGCCGTCTCTTTTTATTACAGAAACACCACTGAAGTAATTTTCAAAGTTGATGTTTACGATTTTTTTGCTTTCCATAAATCCTCCTAAATTATCTATTATTAAATTCTTTTAAAAGCTCAATAAAATCTTCTGCATCCGCAAATTTCTTATACACAGATGCAAACCTTACATAGCTTACCTGGTCTAACTTTTTGAGTGCATCCATCACAAGATTACCAATTTCTTTAGAGCTTATCTCATACAAATCCTTTGCTTTTATGTAATCTTCTATATCGTTTGCTATTTTTTGAGCATCATCATAGACTAAAGGTCGTTTATTGATGGCCTTTACAATGCCTTTTATGATCTTTTCTTTTTCAAAAAGCTCTTTTGCACCATTGTTTTTTATAACCACAATGGGAATGTTTTCAATGCGCTCATATGTGTTAAACCTGTTTGCACACTCATCACAAACCCTTCTGCGCTTTATTACTTTACCATCTTCTATAACGCGGCTGTCTATAACGCGTGTATCAGCTGCCTTACAAAACGGACAACGCATAAAATACCCCTAGATTTTGTGTTTGCTTTTTTCTAACCACTACATATTGTGTACAAAAATTTAAAAAAGTCAAGAGCTTTTTTTATATTTTATGATTTTATGGGATAATAATGATAAAAAATAAAATTATTCTAAGTTAAAATCGCTAAGCAATTTATCAAATAATTTATCTTTGATATTTTGTGGTAATGGTTTAAACTCCGAAATGTCAGCTTCAGAATACAAAGTGTTTCCATCTTTATCATGATAGGATATAAATTTTAAAATAAACTCAACTTGCGTTTTATTTGTATAGTCGATGCGGTAGAGCATTTTTGCACTTTGAGTTTTCTTTATTGTTTCATAATCTATTACTGCTAAGGCGTCTGTTTTTTTGTTTAATAATTCTTTTATTTCGCTCTCCAAACCCTCTTTACTAAATTTTTTTTCCAACCAGATATTTTTAATGCCTTCGCTAATTGTTCCAGCCCCTTCTTTGTCTACATAGTAAATATTACCAGCACCATCAGTATCAATCAATTCCCACTCTACAACCGGACAAATCATAACATCACCTCTTTTTTTCTTTTTAAATTAATGCTGTTTTTTAAAAAGTCAAATGGCAGATAATTTAATTTCAGTCTATATTAATTAAATTTTCTAATACTAATTAAAAAACTCCTTTAAAATAACAAATATTTGACTTATAAGATGAGCTCTTGGTATAATAATTTTTATCATATACTCAAAAAAGGGGGTACAATGAAAATTAAACGATTACTTGTGGCTAACCGTGGTGAAATTGCTATCAGAATCTTTAGGGCTGCAACAGAGTTAAACATCGAAACAATAGGCATTTACTCTTATGAAGACCGCTACTCATTGCATCGCTATAAATGCGACGAATCATACCTGGTAGGTGAAGGAAAAAGTCCTGTTGATGCGTATCTATCAATAGAAGAAATTATTGATTTAGCAAAGTCAAAACACATTGATGCGATTCATCCAGGATACGGCTTTTTAAGCGAAAACCCCTTATTTGCAAAAAAATGCGAAGAGGCAGGAATTATCTTCATAGGACCTCACTCTAGCGCGATAGAAATCTTTGGCGATAAATTAAGAGCAAAAAAACTGGCTCAAGATTTATCGATACCAACAATACCTGGAAGTAAAGAGTG
Organism: Desulfurella sp.; assembly: GCA_050253135.1. GTDB lineage: Bacteria > Campylobacterota_A > Desulfurellia > Desulfurellales > Desulfurellaceae > Desulfurella. The sequence goes on from JBFWJP010000181.1 coordinate 2,632, forward strand.
TATTACAAATATAAACGAACTTAAAGAATTTGCAAATCAATTTGGATACCCCATCTTAATAAAGGCTACAAAAGGCGGTGGCGGCAGGGGTATTAGGGTAGTAGAAAACGCAAGCGATTTGGAATCAGAATATTTAATGGCAAAATCTGAGAGTCTCAAAGCTTTCGGTAGCGATGAAATTATAGCAGAAAAGTTAGTTAAAAACCCAAAACATATAGAAGTGCAGATCTTAGGCGATAAATTTGGCAACTATATACATCTATTTGAGAGGGATTGCTCCATTCAGCGCAGACACCAAAAAGTGGTAGAAATTGCACCTTCGCTCAACATACCTCAAGACATATTAGAGTCAATTTATGCAGACTCCATAAAATTTGCCAAAGAAACAAAATTATACAATGCTGCTACATTTGAGTACTTAGTAGATGAAGATAAACAACACTATTATTTCTTGGAGGTAAACCCAAGACTGCAGGTAGAACATACAGTAACTGAGATGATAACAGGTATTGATATTGTTCAATCTCAAATAAAAATTGCAAGTGGGCAATTACTTTTGGACTTTATAGGCACACAGGACAATATTGCAAAAAAAGGTTATGCTTTTCAGTGCCGTATTACTACAGAAGACCCTCAAAACAACTTTCTTCCAGATACAGGCAAGATTGACGCTTATAGATCACCAGCAGGCTATGGCATAAGGCTTGATGCAGCAAGCGCATATACAGGCGCACTGATTACACCTTTTTACGATTCACTCCTTGTTAAAATTACGGCTTTTGGTTTAACATTTGAAGAAGCTACCAAA
>JBFWJP010000182.1:0-3420 GCA_050253135.1 Desulfurella sp.
AAAACCTTTGTTATAGCTGCAGTTAAAGTAGTCTTGCCATGATCAACGTGTCCAATTGTACCAATATTTACGTGAGGTTTGGTACGAACATATTTTTCCTTTGCCATAATGGAAACCTCCTAAACTTAAATGGAGCCTATGAGCGGGTTTGAACCGCTGACCTCTTCCTTACCAAGGAAGTGCTCTACCACCTGAGCTACATAGGCAATCACTTTTTTTAACTATATTGGAGCGGGAAACGGGACTCGAACCCGCGACCCCAAGCTTGGAAGGCTTGCGCTCTACCAACTGAGCTATTCCCGCCTATTTTTTGTTTAAAATGGTGGAGAGGGGAGGATTCGAACCTCCGAAGGCAATAGCCGACAGATTTACAGTCTGTTCCCTTTGGCCGCTCGGGAACCTCTCCATCGTAATTTAGATGGAGCTGGCGAAGGGACTTGAACCCCCAACCTGCTGATTACAAGTCAGCTGCTCTACCATTGAGCTACGCCAGCAAGCAAAGAACGATTATACATATATTTTAAAAATTGTCAAACATACTCTTTAAAAATTTCACTTTTAGTTATCAGCTTTTTCCTGATAAACATTTTGCCAGTAATCTTTTAATTCTTCGGCTTTTTTGAATAACCAATCTTTATTATCAATGTACCATTTAACTGTTTTTTCTATGCCTTCTTCAAAGCTTGTAAAAGATAAATCCATCGTCCTTTTAATTTTACCTGAATCAAGAGAGTATCTAAAATCATGACCTGGCCTATCTTTTACAAATGTTATCAAACTTTCCGGTTTATTTAGTAAAGATAGTATTGATTTTACAACTTCAATATTTGCTTTTTCAATAGAACTACCTAAATTGTACACTTCGTTTGTATTTTGCTGGTCAATTATACTTAAAATGGCTTTTGCACAGTCTTCAACAAATGTCCATTCCCTAATATTTTCTCCTTTAGCATAAACTGGGATAGGCTCATTATTAAGAGCTTTGTAGATTACAACAGGTATAAGTTTTTCTGGGTACTGCCAAGGACCATAATTATTTGATGGACGGATTGTTACAACATTTGTATTGTATGTTCTAGCATAAGCCCTTGCAAGCATATCTTGTGCAGCTTTGCTTGCCGAATACGGTGAGCTGGGGTTTAGACATGATTCTTCTCTAAAACTTTCATCATCTTTTGACAAATCACCATATACTTCATCAGTTGAAATATTAATAAACAAAGCGTCTTTTGACAGATCAAGCATATTTTGAGTGCCAATTATATTTGTTTTTATAAAAATATGTGGGTTGAGTATGCTCCTGTCAACATGAGTTTCTGCTGCAAAATGAACAACTATTTGAGGCTTGAATTGCTTAAATACTTCTTTTAGTGATTCAAGATCACTTGTATCGCACTTGAAAAACTTTAGATTATTCATTACTGACTCAATTCGTTTTAAATCACCAGCGTATGTTAGGCTGTCAACTACAGCTATCTCAAAATCTTTAAGTACAGCTTGACGCACAAACTCGCTGCCAATAAAACCGGCTCCACCACTAATCAGAATTTTCTTCATTACTTAGCTCTCCTTGTGCTATATTTATAAGGTAGTTTCCATAACCAGACTTTTTAAGCGGTTCAGCTAACTCCAAAAGCTTTTCTTTATTAATGTAGCCCATTTTGTATGCAATTTCTTCTATGCAGCCTACTTTTAAGCCTTGTCTTTTTTCTATAGTTTGTATAAACTGACTTGCTTCTAGCAAATTATCAAATGTGCCTGTATCAAGCCATGCAAAACCTCGCCCTAGTGTTATAGCTTTTAGCTTAGACATAGATAGGTAAATTTGATTTACACTTGTAATTTCTAACTCACCACGCCAAGATGGTTTTACTTGTTTTGCTATATCTACAACTTGATTGTCATAGAAATATAACCCTACAACTGCGTAGTTTGATTTGGGTTTTTGAGGCTTTTCTTCGATACTTACAACATTAAAATTTTCATCAAATTCAAATACGCCATAATCCTGTGGGTTTTTTACATAATAGCCAAAAACAACCGCATTGCGCTCTTCTTCTGTAATTGTTTTTGCTTTTCTTAAAAGGTAAGATAAACCCTGACCGTAAAAAATATTATCACCAAGAACCAAACAGACATTGTCGTTTCCTATAAAAGTTTCACCAACCAAAAATGCATCAGCTAAACCTCGCGGTTTTTCTTGTGTAGCATAAGAAATATTCAAACCTAAATGCGCACCATCTTTAAACAACTCGCTAAATCTTGGTGTGTCTTTTGGCGTAGATATTATTAAAATATCCCTTATGCCAGCAAGCATCAAAATTGACAAAGGATAGTATATCATTGGCTTATCGTACACTGGCAAAAGCTGCTTGCAGATAGTGCTTGTAGCTGGGTACAGTCTTGTGCCCGAGCCACCAGCCAAAATTATGCCTTTCACTAAAAACCTCCACCTTTAAAACTAAAAAATTATAAACCAAAATATTCGTGTTGTAAATGCAAATTTGACAAAAAAGTTGTTAAATTATATTATACTAAAAGGAGGTAGTAATGGTTAAAAAATTAGTTATTTTTACTGCTTTAACGTTTATCTTGTATTTTATAGGCGGTATTTTATCCTATGTATTATTGAATAGCTTTGTTCAAAAGTACTTTGTTTACACCTTCAGCACCGCTACATTGGTATTTGCTATAGTTAATTTCTGGTACTATTACGTGGTTATTGTAAAACCTACAAAACAAACAGCTGATGAATTTTGTAAAATCACAAAATCCGATGTATATGATTTAACAAAAGATTACAGCGTTCCAGGTTTTTGCGCTTCACTGGGCAAGTTTATAAATACGCTTATTAGTTTTTCTAAATCCATTTTTAGCGACCTTATTACAAATGCAACAAAAACTTCCGTTTTTAACGCTAAATTCAACTTTGAGCTTAAAAATATAACACACCATATGAATGAAACCAAAGACAACTTAGAAGCAATAAACAAAACAATGAACGATTCTACAAAAGCCATAGGCGATATATCGCACAATATGGAAAACTTTGTAAGGTTTATGGAAGAAGTAAATGCCATAAGTGAACAAACAATTAAAACAACTCAAACCATAAACAATACTTCTCAAAACTCAATTGAAGTGTTAAACGAAAACAAACAGTCTATGGAGAACTTGCATGCTCAAATAGATGATATTTTATCTATAGTAAATATTATAAACGACATAGCTAACCAAACAAACCTCCTTGCATTGAATGCAGCCATTGAAGCAGCCCGAGCAGGTGAGCACGGAAGAGGCTTTGCAGTTGTTGCAGATGAGATCAGAAAGCTTGCAGAGCAAACGCAAAAGCAGTCAAAAGAAATAGAAAACACCATTAATTCTGTTGCAGACAACTTTAACATACTTGTTGAAAGGAAC
>JBFWJP010000183.1:0-3406 GCA_050253135.1 Desulfurella sp.
CAATTTATCACACAACTCTTTAGCAACAAGTAATACCTCTCTTTCTTTAACTTGAACAAATACATAATCTATATCTGGCCCTACAGCTACTGCTAAATTAGCAGGCAATGTCCATGGGGTAGTAGTCCAAATAACCGCACTTACTGCCTTACCTAAAAACTTCTTATCTTTTAATGCTAAATCACTAATGAAGTCAAACTTCACATATATAGCACTTGATTTATCCTCTTCGTATTCAATTTCTGCCAAAGCTAAAGAAGTCTTACATGACATACACCAATGCACTGGCTTTTTGCTCTCATATACATAACCATTTTCTAAAAACTCCAATAGCTCTCTATAAATCGTAGCTTCATAATCATAACTCATTGTCAAATAAGGCTTACCCCATTGTCCCAAAACACCTAAACGTTTAAACTCATCTCTTTGAATATCTATAAACCGCGTTGCATATTCCCTGCAGGCTTTTCTAGTTTTAGATTTATCCATTGGACCATATTCTTTTTCGACATTATGTTCAATGGGCAACCCATGACAATCCCAACCAGGTATATATGGCGACAAATAACCCATCATTGTTTTGCTTTTTATAACCATATCTTTTAAGATTTTATTTAATGCAGTGCCCATATGTATATGGCCGTTTGCATATGGTGGTCCATCATGCAACACAAACATTGTGGTGCCGTTTCTAGATTCCAAAATTTTCTTGTATATATCTTTGTCTTCCCAGAATTTTAAGATTTCTAATTCTTTTACTGGTAAATTAGCTTTCATTGAAAAAGAAGTTTCAGGCAAGTTTAACGTATCTTTATAATCCATTTTCTTCCCCCCTAATGGTGGCTCTAAATTTAGAGTTTAAACTAAAAAACACTTCTTTTGTAAGCTTTTCTATATCTTGCTCGGTTAGTGTTTTATCTTGAGAATATAGCTCTATCCTGAAGTTTAAACTCTTTTTGTCAACCATATCGTATACATCAATGAGATTTACTTTATATACAAAATCAAAATCACTTATAGTTTTTTTAATATTACTTGAAACTTCATTCTTATCAACCACTATATTCAAATCTCGAACCACTACTGGAAATTTGGGTAATGGTTTAAAATGAAAACCCCTAAACTTATCGAAACCATCAATTAAAATTTCACCATACAAAATACCAGACTTTAAAGATTTTATATCGAAAATATCATAAATATCTGGATGAATTTCTCCAAAAAAACCAATATATTGATTATTATTGTAAATAGCTAAAGATTTTTTTGGGTGCATAAACAGTGGTAATTCTTGCACTTTAAACTCTATATTGCATTCGAACAAACCAAAAACGCCTTCAAATAAACCTTTTATATCGTAAAAATCAAATGCAGTTTTTTGTGTATACCAGTTTAGCGGTTTAGTACCATGTAATATTACTCCAAGCGAGTCTTTTTCGCTATTTAAATCAAAAATCTTACCAACCTCAAATAAAGCAATTGATTTAATATTATGGTTTAAATTAAAAACCAAATTCTCCATTAAACCTAAAAACAATGTGTTTCTCATACAATCTTGCTCTTGGGTCAATGGGTTTTTTAGATACAAGATATTGTCGGATTTGTTTAATTTTGATAAAAGCATGCTGCTGACAAACGAATAATTTATCGCTTCATATAAGCCACTTGATGTTAACAATTCTCTAATTGTATCTTTTTTGTTTTTAATAGGATTGCAAATCAAACTAACACAAGGGTTCGTAGATGGTAATTTATCATAGCCATCAATCCTTGCAACTTCTTCTGCTATATCTTCCATATTTTCGATATCCATACGGTATGTGGGTATTGTTGCAATTAGATTAGTTTCTGTTTCTTTTATATCAAACCCCAATTGATAAAATCTACCTTTGTCATAACTTGAACCTAAAAAATCATTTATCTCATCAACGTTGAATATTATTTCTTTTGGGTTTTGTTTTTTAATATTTTTAGTTATACCAATTACATTTGCAGATGCATACTGTTGTAATAAATCTATGGCATAATAAGTTGCATACTCATTTAAATTTGGATCAACACCACGCTCAAATCTGTAGGAACTTTCAGAACTCAATTTTAATTTTTTTGAAGTTTTTCTTATACGCTCTGGCACAAAATAGGCACTTTCTAAAACTATATACTTAGTATTTTGATCTATCTGGCTGTATTTGCCTCCCATAATGCCTGCTATCGCGATAGGGCGATTTTCATCTGATATAACAAGATCATCTTCTAGCTCATATTCAAGATCATTCAAAGCAACAATACGCTCTTTTTTAAAAGCATTTCTTACGACAATTTCACTTCCAATTTTGTCTTTATCAAATGCATGCATCGGCTGACCCAAAGCCAGCATACAACAATTTGTTATATCAACAACATTGTTTATAGGCCTTACACCGGATTTTATTAATTTTTGCCTTATATCAAAACAAGATTGCGCTATATTAACTTTTATGTTGCTTGCAATGTAGCTTGGACAGTCTTTATCTAAAGTTACTCTAAACTTATTGTCTTCTTTGATTGTTTTAAACTCTTTAATTTTTAATGGCTTATTGTAGTCAATTGAAACTTCTCTTGCTACACCTAAAATGCTCAAACAATCAGCTCTATTTGGTGTAATACTTATATCAAAAAGAAAATCCTTAAATACATCCAAATCTTTTAGATGTATACCTATTTCATATGCACTATCAAGCACAAATACATTGCTTGATGATTCTTCTAAGCCAAGCTCGCTTGCAGATAGCAAAAAACCTTCTGAAACAACACTGCCAAATTTCCTTTCTTTTACTTGGCCTTTAAAATCTGTTCCTGCTATTGCTACACCAACTTTATCGCCAATTGTTAAGTGCGAATCACTTGTTACTATACTTAACTGCCTTTTTCCAACATCAACACTTAAAACATAAAGGTTGTTTTGGGTTTTCTCTATAGATAAAATCTTGCCAACAACGCTATCAAAACAAGCTTTTTGAGCATCAAAAGCAGATTCTACCTCTAAGCCCGACAATGTAAGTTTTTCAGCCAAATCATACGGATTAACATCTATATCAACAAATTCTTTTAGCCAATTATAAGATACTTTCATACCAAACCTTTTGAATAAAATGAATTACTAAATTGTTCCAAAAACCTCAAGTCATTCTCAAACATCAATCTTATATTATCGATACCGTACTTTAACATTGCAAATCTTTCTACACCAAGTCCAAAAGCAAAACCTCTAAAACCTTCATAGCCAACATTTTTTAAAACATTCCTATGCACCATACCACACCCTAATACTTCTAAATAACCCGTGTTTGAACACACTCTACAGCCTTTTCCTCCACATATAACACAGCCTATATCAACTTCCGCAGATGGTTCTGTAAAGGGAAAA
>JBFWJP010000184.1:0-3404 GCA_050253135.1 Desulfurella sp.
AATGAAATCAAAGAATTGGTAGATAAAAAATGGGACAAATACTTTAATTAAGAGGTGTTTATGAGACCTAATATGATTAAAAATGCACATGATCTTATTGTGGAAATGGAAAAAAATTTTAGCGATATCAACAACAAGTCAGAAAATAAAGGTGAAATATTCCAAAGTTTTTTAGACGAAGTGTTTAAAGACAGCCATCTTAGTGTAAAAACTAAAGCTTTGATAGGAGCAGCCCTCTCAGTCCAAAAACAATGTAAATGGTGTATAACATACAGTGTAAATTTAGCTTTAAAAAACGGTGCTACAAAAGAAGAGGTATATGAAGCAGGTTGGGTTGCTGTAGCGCTAGGTGGTTTTAGTTCATATACCTATATGCAAATTTTAGCAAAAAGCCTTAATGACCTTGCAAAATAGTTTTTAAAAGCTTCTCAACATTTGGCGTGTTTTCGTGTAGTAACAATTTAACATCAGAATTTTTTAACTGCTGCTTGAGAATATCTGGAAGTTTAGTTTTTCTTACATTACCTAAAAGGTCAATCTCACCTAAAAATACATAGGATTTACTTATTATGATTTTCTTTAAAGATGAAACAATACTTGCAACAACAGCCATATCAACAAGCGTATTGTTTACTTTAAAACCACCAATAACATTAAGATAAACATCATATTCAAACATAGGCAGACCAAGCCGTTTTTCTATAACAGCCAAAAGCATATTGAGACGGTTTAAATCAAAACCTACGCTTGTTCTTCTTGGCATACCAAACGGGCTTTTAACGCATAATGCTTGGATTTCTATAAACATTAAATAAGTACCTTCCAAAATAGCACCAATAGCCTTACCTTCTATTTCTTTTGTGTCTTCTATAAAAGTTAAAAAAACATCTTCAAGAATTTTAAGTCCACTTTCTGTCATTTTAAAAATTACAACGGGTTCTGTGCTCGCAAAACGATTTTTGGTTGCCCTAAGCAGCCTATGGTTATACTTATCATCACTTTCTAGGTAAAATACAGCATCTACCAAATGCTCTAAAGCTTTTGGGCCGGCTATAAGTCCTTCTTTTGTTATATGGCTTACGATAATTATTGTTTTATTGTATTCTTTAGCTACCTCAATCAATTGCTGTGCGCATAACCTAACCTGATTGATACTACCAACAAAAGAATCAACATCATTGGAGTAAATTGTATGAATGGAATCTATTACAAATAAATCATATTCCTGTTTTATAGCAAAAATAATATCATCTAAGTCGTTTGATTCTAAAACTGGTATTTTGCTGTTTAGCCTTTTGGCTTTTAGGCTAAGCTGAGCTGCTGATTCTTCTGCACTTATATACAAAACTTTAGAGCCATTGTCAGCTAAGTATTTTGATAATTGCAGTAACAATGTCGATTTACCAATTCCAGGAGAGCCAGCAATTAAATACACGCCTCCTGCTACAAAGCCTCCACCTAAAAATTCATCAATTTGTTTTTGGTTTGTTTTGTAATTAAAAACTTCTATTGATTCTATTTCATCTAGTTTTATTATCTTAAGATTACTGCTTTTTGATTCATTTTGATTTTCTTGTTTGAGCGTATTCCACTGACCACAATTTGGGCATTTACCTGCCCATTTTGCAGTCTTAAAACCACAATTTAAGCATACATAGGAAGTTTTTTCTTTCATCGCCCAATGCTAAAACATGCTTTTGTATACTTTTTCAAAATATTCTTTTCCCAAATATTTCTACCATCAATAACAATTTTATCCTTAAATCTTTTAAACTCAATATTTTTAAATTCACTCCACTCAGTAACTAAAATTAACACATCGCTTTTTTCCAACGCCTCATATTTGTCGTTTACGATATTTAAATTTTTGTCTTGAATTGGTAAACTCTTTACTATTGGATCATAGGCAAAAACCACTGCGTTATGTTTTAGTAATTCATTTATAATATTAAGCGATGCTGCTTCTCTTATGTCATCCGTATCAGGTTTAAAAGCAAGCCCCCATATTGCAATTTTTGTTTCATTTAAATCAATACCAGCATTTTTTAATATTTCGATTGGTTTAGTTTTTTGCTTTTCGTTGACTTTCATAACCGCATTTAAAATGGAAGGTTCAATATTATATGTTTTTGATGTGTGTATCAAAGCCTTAACATCTTTTGGAAAGCACGAACCGCCAAAACCTAATCCTGCTTTCAAAAAATAAGGGCCGATGCGTTTATCTAAGCCCATACCTTTTGAAACAATCTCTATGTCTGCTCCGATTTTTTCACTTAAATTAGCCATTTCGTTTATGAAAGAAATTTTTGTAGCCAAAAAAGCATTTGATGCGTATTTTATCATCTCAGCGGTTGGAAGATTTGTAATAATCATAGGAGGGTTTAGCGTAGAGTAAAGTGAAGCTGTTTTTAAAGCTATATCCTTGTTGTCACTACCTATTACTATTCTATCTGGGTTCATAAAGTCTTCTACAGCTTTTCCTTCTCTTAAAAACTCCGGGTTTGATACTATACAAAAGTGTTTTTCTGGTTCTTTGAAGTTTCTTTTCGATAGTTCATCTGCAAGCAACTTTGCTACCCATCTACCTGTTCCTACTGGTACTGTTGATTTATTTACTATGATTTTAAAGTCATTTTCTGAAATGCACGAGGCAATGGTTTTAAGTGCATCGCTTACATAACTCAAATCTGCAGAACCATCTGTATTGGATGGTGTACCAACAGCAATAAATATAAAATCTGAATTTTTGATTGCGTATGTATAGTCCGTTGTAAATTCTATATTTTCAGATTCTTGAGCTAAAGCAACAATTTTGTCCAATTGTGGCTCATAAATAGGAATCTCACCTTTTTTTAGTTTCTCAATTTTTTCTCTATTCACATCAAGACAAATAACCTTATGTCCAAGATATGCAAAACAACTACCCGTTACCAAGCCTACATAGCCTGTTCCCAAAATAGATATTTTTTCCATAAAACCACCTTCTATATGTAAAATAACATTATTTTATTAATTCTAAAACAAACTGAGGCAAAGCAAAACAAGCTTCATGAATTTGGCTGTTATAGTATTTATATGTGTGACAATTCTTTCTGTATAATTCTTCATTAAAATAATTGTGTAAATCGATATTTTTATAACCTATAGAAAATAACCACATACCAGATGGGTATGTAGGTATAAATGCGCAGTAATTCAAAGTATTTGGGCCAAAAGCTTTCTGCATATTTTTTCTTGATTTTAAAAACCAATCTGGGCTATAATACGGATTTTCTGCTTGCGCTACAACTATACCATCATCGTTTAAAATTTTATGTACATTAGCATAAAACTGACCGCTAAATAATCCTTCTGCTGCTCCAAATGGATCTGTTGAGTCAATGATAACTAAATCAAATCTTTCA
>JBFWJP010000185.1:0-3400 GCA_050253135.1 Desulfurella sp.
GCCAACAAGCAGACAATCACAGTCTATTGTTTGGTTTGATTCCAAGATTAGCTTTATTGAACCGTCTTTATTATCTTTGACGCTTTCTACATCATCATGCTTGTAAATAAACACATTTTTATTTTTAAAAATCCCTTCTAATATATAGGAGGCTTCTTTGTCCACTACTTGAGAAAAAACTCTATCGGATGATACAACTATATGTTTTTTAACATCGTATTTTAAATGAGAAAGTGTAGGTATGCTAACAAGACCAGCGCCAAGCGCTGATACAGACTTTGCACTTGCAAAAAACTCACGGAGTTTATCTGCATCGGAGATATTTCTTAGCGTCAATACTTTATCGTGCTTTATACGGGGCGGCTTTGCTGAAGCACCGCTTGCTATAAGTAAATACTTATATGTGTACACACCGTCTTGGGTGTAGATTGTTTTCCTATTTGTATCAACTTTTATTACCTCTTGTCCCAAATAGGTATAAACGCCGTTTTTTGAGTAAAAGCTCCTATCTACTATGTAGAGGTGATCTCTATCCGTATCAAAACCTGCATAGTATGGTGTCAAAACCCTTGAGTACGCCGGCTCGTCTTCTTTGTCAAATACTGCAATAGAAATTTTTTTGTCAACTGCCCTAATGGTTTTTATGGCACTTAAACCTGCTGCAGAGTTACCTATTATAATTAGATCATAATACATTTAGCCCCCCACAATAAATAAAAATAGGCGCAAGTTTTAAACTTGCGCCTAACATCATGCAATATTGAGTTCTTTGAGCTTTTCTTGTGTTGGTATGCCATCTGATCCCCAACCGCGCTCTTTATAGTACTCAGGCAAAAGCACAGAGAGCTTTGCAACCATTCCCTTTGCAGGGCCTTGTTTAACAGGCTCTTCAAGGAGTCTTTTGGGGAGTGTATCTTGGGATGGATCAATGCCTGCCTTTAGGTTAAACAAGCGCTCTAGGTTGTATATGCGCTCGCCTGCTTTCATCATATCATCTTGCGTATAGTCAAGTCCTGTTGCACTGGTAAAGAGGTTTGTGATGTGGTTTATGTTTATCGCAAATGTAGTAAACAAACACATACCCACAGAGTCAACAACGGCTGTTACATCCTGAAATGCTTTTGTCCAGAATGCTTTGTTTTCTGTTGCATAAGGGTCAAGTTTTTCGGGCACACCCAAAATCTCTGGCGATATCATATAGCCCCTTACATGGCAAGCACCGCGGTTTGATGTAGCATACTCCAAAGCCATACCCTGTGCTACACGCCCATCGTATGCTGGAAACTCCTGCTTTTTAACGCTCATGGAAAACTCTGGGTGTCCATAGAGGCTTGCAAGCCTATAAGAGCCCAGAGCAAGCTTATCTCCAAACCCTTCTCTTTTTCCCGTTAGCTCAATCATCTTAACAAGCGCATCCGCATCACCAAACTTCAGCGGCATGCCTATATCGCTTTGGGGGATTATACCTTTTTCAAACATCTCCATAGCGCATGCTAGGGTAGTACCTGCGCTTATTGGGTCCATACCATACTCATTGCATAAGTAGTTTGCTTTTGTTATAGCACTTAAATCCGATACACCGCAGTCTGAGCCTAAAGCAAATATGGTCTCATACTCTGGACCCTCGCCGGTTTGGGCCTTGTATCTGGGGTCAGCCAATTTTGTTACCCTAGCGCACCCAATCATGCAAGACATGCAAGCTTTGTTTCTAACAAGCAGCTGTTTAGCCAGTGTCTCACCCGAGATCTTTTCTGCATCTTCAAAAACATCATCCTGGAAGTTTCTTGTTGGGAGCAAGCCGTTTTGGTTAATAACATTTACAAGTACCGCTGTGCCGTATGCTGGAAGGCCCGCTGCGGTTACAGGTGATTCTTTTATTGCACGAAACGCATCTGTTGCTGCCTCTCTAAATTTTACCCTATCTGCTACTTTAACACCCAATGTGCCTCTTACAGCTATAGCTTTAAGGTTTTTAGAACCCATTACAGCACCTACACCGCTTCTGCCTGCTGCCCTGTGCTTATCATTCATAATAGCAGCAAACAGCACCTGCTTTTCGCCAGCTGGGCCAATGGAAGCGATTTTTGCATCCCTGTGGAAGAAAGAGTGCAGGTAGTCTTCTACTTCATCTGAAGTCTTACCCCAGATCTTTGAAGCATCTTTTATAGCTACTTGATTGTTGTAGATTGTTATGTATACAGGATGAGAAGCTTTGCCTTCTATGATTACTAAGTCAATGCCTGCGTATTTGAGCTCAGCAGGAAAGTACCCACCAGAGTTTGAAGAGGCGATTGTACCAGTAAGCGGTGATTTTGTAATCATCATATAGCGGCCGTTTGCTGCACCGTATGTGCCAGTCAAAGGTCCTGGAGATAAAATAAGCTTGTTTTCTTCAGAAAACGGATCCACTGTTGGGTCAACTTCTTCTATAAAGTACTTAGAAGCTAACCCTCTGCCGCCTAAGTAAAGCTTTGCCCACTCATAATTTAGTGGTTCAAAACTGTATGTCATTTTAGAGAGATTTATCCTTAAAACATTTCCTATCCATCCACCTAACATACTACACCTCCAATTGCCCTTCTTTTACGGCATTGACATAATTTAATATTTTAGTCCTAAGAGGTGCATCCTCTTCCTCAAAAGTTAGACAGCCCGTTGGGCAAAATGCCACACATTCTGGGAAATCGCCCCCGCAAAGGTTGCATTTGTCTGCCTTTTGCTTGTACTCCACATACTTTATCATACCAAATGGACACGCACTTACGCATGTTCTACACCCTACGCATTTTTCCTCAATTACCTCTACAACACCCGTATCTGGGTGCTTTACAATAGCCCCTGAAGGACACGCTCTAGCACACCATGGATCGTCGCACTGCTGACACGTAACTGTTATAAACGATGATTCTTCTAAAAATACCTCGTTGTAGATACGCGATAGGCTTGGCGCAAACATCCCCTGATGCTTAAAGGAACACGCAAGCTCGCATGTTTTGCAACCAATACACTTTGAAGGTTCGATTCTGATTCTCTTTGCCATAAAAAACCTCCTAATTAACTTATTAGTCAATTATAACCCAGATTTATGTTTTTTCAATTATTTATTTTTATTTTAAGAAAAATTTAAATTTTAAAGGAAAGAAAATATATAAGCAGGGCTAACCGCCCTGCTTTAAAAGAGGATTAAAATCTGTTTCTTGAGTTAGAATAGTTAGATCTTGGTCTTGGGTTTGACTCTCTGGGTTTTGCTTCATCAACTCTGATGTTTCTACCGTCTAAATCTGTGTTGTCTAAAGCATCTTTAGCCTTTTGAGCATCATCTTTTGATTCCATTTCTACAAATGCAAAACCTTTACCTTCAATAAATTTTACCGATACCACACTGCCATAACCTGAGAAA
>JBFWJP010000186.1:0-3393 GCA_050253135.1 Desulfurella sp.
AAATTTATTGTCAGAAATAATTTTAATTTTTCGCTCTTTATAGATTTGTTTTTGAAGTTTTTGAGCTTGTACATAATGCAGTAAGTTAACTTGACAAAAGTGATATAATAATACAATGTTTGTATCAAATGATCAAAAAGAAGGGGGCTATAGTATGACAAAATACAACAAAGTTACACCAGCTGTGGCAAATGCATTAAAACAAATATGTGGCGAAAAAAATGTAATCTACGAAAACAAAGAAGAATTGTTACTTTACTCTCACGACGAAGCAGGTAAATTGTATGCACGTATGCCAGAGATTGTCGTAAAACCACAAAACACAGAGCAGGTTTCAAAAATAATGAAGCTAGCCAACGAAAATCTTATACCAGTAACCCCAAGAGCAGCTGGCAGTGGAGTAGCAGGAGCTGCAATTCCACTTGAAGGCGGGATAGTTTTATCTGTTGAAAAAATGAATAAAATCTTGGAAATAGACAAAATTGACCGTGTTGCTGTAGTTGAGCCCGCAGTTGTTACAAATGATCTATGCGAAAGAGTTTTAGAAGAAGGACTTTTGTATGCAGGCTACCCTATGAGTGTAGAAATGAGTTTTATTGGGGGGAATGCAGCTACAAACGCAGGAGGAGATAAAGTTATTAAGTACGGCAATACAAGAAAGCACGTTCTAGGTTTGGAAGTAGTGCTGGCAAACGGCAGTGTTTTAAACTTAGGCGGCAGAATTAGAAAGCAAACATGGGGTTATGACTTGATGGATTTAATGATAGGCTCGGAAGGGACTTTAGGGATATTTACAAAAATAATTCTAAACTTACTCCCTGCTCCAGGTAAAACTGCTACACTGCTAGTACCATTTGACAACATTGAAAAAACCACAGAAGCGGTATCAAGTATTATAATGGCTATAAAAAAACTCCCTGTAACTGTGGAATTTATGGATAAAATCTCAGTTGAACTATCTTCAAAGTATCTAAAAACAACTATACCTTTCCAAGATAAGGCTCAAGCTTATTTAATAATTGAAGTTGATGGGGATTCTCAACAAGAACTAGAAGCTACATACCAGAAAGCAGGAGAAGCTTGTCTAAAAAACGGAGCGCTAGATGTATTCATAGGAGATGATAGGAAATCATCAGAAAGCATTTGGAAAACAAGGATGGTGTTTGCCGAAGCTCTAAGGGTAGCGGATCCTTATGTTTCTTTAAGCGGTGATGTGGTTGTTCCTCCTTCAAAGGTAACTGAATTAATGGAAAAGACCATCAACATTGCCAACAAATATAAAGTTAAAGTTGCAATTGCAGCTCATATTGCCGATGGAAACCTACACCCTGAACTCTTTAAGCCAGATTACGTTTCATTAGAAGACTGGCCAGAACTTGCAGAAAAGATTTACGACGAAATAACACAAGAAGCAATAAAACTTGGAGGAGTCGGAAGTGGAGAACATGGGGTAGGTTTTTTAAAAAGGGATATCTTTCTAAACACTAAACCACAAATAGAACTTGATATTGCAAGAGGAATAAAAAAGCTCTTTGATCCAAATAACATTCTAAACCCAGGAAAAATTATTTAGCAAGAGAAAATACTCTTTGTGTAAACATCCAAGTGCGTGCAAAATGAAAAAAGATTCATTGGAGCTTTTTAAACAATGTTATTAAAAAAGGAGGTTGATACAAAAGACTTAACAAAGAAATTTTACCCCGTTATAGTAGCTAGCGCCTCATTTTTTTTAAGTTACTATACTAGATTAACATGGAGTATTTTATCTTCATATATGCCATTTCACCCAACAGTTATTCAAGACTCTCATGTGTTTGCGCTTTATTTTCTAAGTTATATTATTGTTCAAATACCTGCTGGTTTTTTATCTGATAGGTATCAAGGTGGTAAGGTTATTGCTATCTCTTTAATAGCTCTTGCAATTGCATCTTTTTTTTCTGGGATTGCGGTTAATATTGAACAAGAGTATATTGCAAGTTTTTTTATGGGTCTATCAGCTGGGTGGATATACCCAGCATCGCTAAATGTAATAAAATACTATTACAATAAAGAAGAAAGGGCTGTTTTTTTAGGATATTACAGCATTGCATGGCCTTTGGCAATTGTTGTGTCTGGTTTATTGCTTCCAAGTATTGCTTTGCATATAGGCTGGATGTGGGGCTACTACTCTTCGGCTATATTATGTCTTATATTTGCAACTTTAGCGTATCCATTAAAAACCCACAAGAGCTTTAGTAAAATAAATTTTCTTGTAATCAAGGATAAAAATGTGATACTATTATCTCTTGGTGGCTTTTTGTTTTTTTCTTCTTACTGGTCGATAATGCTTTATGCGTATAAATACTTCATAGAAATAGGCATCAAAAGTATGGAAGCCGGCTTTTTATTTTCGGCTATGGCTATAATAGGATTGTTTTCATCTGCTATCTCTGGCTTTATTGTAAACAAATTCGAGTTAAAATCATCTATAATATCAGCTATTTTTGCTTACGCACTTTTGACTGCGTCGCTTACATTGACACATTCTTATTTGATATTATTTTTGATTGTTATGGCTATGGGATTTGTAAGATTTATCATAGTACCTTTAAACGCAAGCATTTTAATACTTATAGGAAAACAAAATGTTGGCAGCGTAACGGGAATTTCTAATTTATTTTGGCAATCAAGTGGAATATTTGGGCCATTAATTTCGTCAGTATTCATTTATAGCTTTGGGTTTCATTATTTTTGGCTAATTATGGGCGCTATTATTCTTGTATCTATTCCTTTCTATTTGCTCATTGAAATGAATCCATGAAACTATACAGTAAAAAGTCAATTTAAAACGAATGTATCCTTTTTAACTTCTAACTACTTCTTTACTCAATTCCATTTCTGTATTGTCTTGATAACTTTTTTTTACACTGCTTGTGTAGTAATGCATTAATTACCTACCCTAAAGTGTAAAATATTTCCTACCAAACACTAGATAAAACTTGAAAATGTATAAACGGAGAATTAAAAACTTTGAAATTAAGTAGAGTAAATGAAGACAAAAAATTAGAAATTCTTCGCTTGATAAAGAGTTCTACTATCGTATATTTGATAAGCTATTTAATTAACGATAGCCATGTAGTCCTTTCCAAAAAGCTACCTTCTACAAAAGACTCTAGCTGTAAAAATCGCTTAAGAGGCATATTAAACATCAAGTAATTAGGCGAAACAGCATTTTTTATGTAATTGCGTGCAGATATATCTGTAAATCCTACAACACATCGAGGATTGTTAGAAAAGCACTCCTTATATGTAAAGATACCAAGTGTTTGACAGCCAGCAGCATACGGTATAATACTTCCTTCAAAATCACTTCTATCATAATTAGACAATATAACTAAAGCCGAAAGCTGATTT
>JBFWJP010000187.1:0-3386 GCA_050253135.1 Desulfurella sp.
AACTGGCACAAGTACCCTGATGTCTGGCTTTAGTGCAACTGCAGATACATCAAATCTTACTTGATCGTTACCTTTGCCTGTAGATCCGTGAGCAATGGCATCTGCACCTTCTTTAATGGCAATTTCAACAAGTTTTTTTGCAATAAGCGGTCTACCAAGTGCTGTTGCAAGAGGGTATTTGTTTTCGTAAAGCGCGTTCATTTTAAAAGCTTTCATTACATAATCTTCTAAAAATTCTTTTCGAAGATCTTCTACATAAGCTTTTGATGCCCCAGTCTTTAGGGCTTTAGCCTTGATAGGCTCAAGTGGTTCGTTTTGGCCTAAATCGGCAGTATAAGCTATAACTTCACAGTTGTATTTATCCATTAACCACTTGATAATAACTGACGTGTCAAGCCCACCAGAATAAGCCAAAACAACTTTTTTTACATTCATCTTTTACTCCTTATTTAATAAATTTAAAATTATTGCCATTTGAGCGTATAAGCGATTTTCTGCTTGAGTAAATACGACCGAATGCTCACCATCGATAACGCTACCTACCACTTCTTCATCTCTATGGGCAGGAAGACAGTGCATAAAAATAAAATTACTATCTGCAAATGAGCATAGTTCTTCATTAACCTGATATTTTTTTAATATTGAGTGTTTCTTTTCTTTTTGATCTTCTTGGCCCATAGAAGCCCATACATCAGTGTATACTATATTTGCCCCACTTACCGCTTCTTTCGGATCATCAGATATAACAATGTTAGTTTGAGTTAGTTTTGATATTTCAATTGCTTCTTTTACAATTAATCCACTTGGGCTATAATCTTTTGGGCAAGCAACTGATATATCTACCCCCACCATCGCACAGTGCAAAAGTAACGAATTCGCCATATTGTTTCCATCACCTACGTATGCTAATTTTAAGTTATCAAAACTACCAAAATGTTCTTTTATTGTAAGCATATCTGCTAGTGTTTGGCATGGGTGCAATAAATCGCTTAGCCCATTTATTACTGGAATACTTGAGTTATAAGAAAAATCGAGTAATCTTTGATGTTCAAATGTGCGAATCATTACAGCATCGCAGTATCCAGATATAACTTTTGCCGTATCTTGTATGGTTTCGCCTCTTCCTAATTGTATATCTTTAGAAGACAAAAATATCGTTTGACCACCAAGCCTTTTAAAACCTGCTTCAAATGAAACTCTTGTTCTTGTAGAAGATTTTTCAAATATCATGGCAAGTATATAATTTTTAAAAGGTTTATATTCTTGTTTTTTTTTGATTCTTTCTTTTATATCAATACCAAGATTTATAGTTTTGAGTGTTTCTTGTGCATCAAAATCCGTTGGGCTTAAGTAATGGTAAACCATCAAACCTCCTTAAAAAAGCACAGTCTTTTCAAACTAATCAGGTTTAAAAAAGCACTTTGAGGACCAAAAAAAATAACCAATCTATTTGCATTATCCATAGAAGATATATCCAATATATCATCTGCCCATGACTTTGTTAGGCAATACCCATTGCATAATACCAAAAAATTGTTTGCAACGCAATTATATAAACAGTCTTGAAAGTTATTTTCTGTAAAATTTAAAAAATTTGTTTTAAAACCATATTTTTGCAAAATTTCAAAATTATCTATTAAGTTATCGACAAAACACACACTTAAGTTAGCACCGTAGCGTTTTAAAAGCCTACTACCCATTTCATTAAAACAAAACTGATTATTTTTACAAAAAATAGTGGTATTTTCCTTGTAGTATAAATTAACAAACGCATTTAAAAAGCCAACGAACAGTTCTTTATTTTTATCTTCTTTTAATTCAAGGTTTAGCAAATCTTTTATCAACAATTCTTCTTCGATTTTACTAAAGCTCAAACCTTCACTCTTGGCGTTCATAAAATTTGTATACAAAATATTTCCCTGGGTTTTATACAAAATAAGTTTTTCAAGCAAATTATCTTTTTGCAATATTGGCAATACTTTAGCTTTTGCAAGCTCTAAGATAGACATAAAATGCATTCTTTTTTTGTATATTGCGAAATTAGTCTTGTTCCTGCTGCAAGACTAACAAGCACCTTAACTTTGTCTTTATTTATAATACTAACCCCGCATAAATGCGTAATTCTTGTATTTAAAAATGCTTCTTTCGACATTGTGCATGTTGCACCTAAAAGTATATTATATTTGGCTTCTGAAAAACTTAGAATACTATCAATTGTTTTATTTACAAGTGTCGTAGCTGAAATTATAGCCACATCGCAGTTTTTAAGCTCAAAAAAACTAGCCCAATCAGGCAGAGTATCAAACCTGTTATCGCGTTCAATAATTTTTAGACTTTTAGCTTTTTGTTTAATATGCCCTATAATAGGTGCAAAATAGCCTACCATTACTACATTATGGTGCTTTTCAATAAGACTTAAAAAATCAAAACAGTTTTCTTGGGGTTTATTTAGTATTGCGTTTGCACATGCAATAGCTAAAGAACTATCAAGCAAACTATACGAAAAAATCCCATTTAACAGTTCTGTTGCTTTTTTGCCTATAATCTTTTCACCAATCTCTAAGATATTGCAACTTTGATGGTTTAATTCTTTTGCAAACGTATACGAAAGCCCGCACAAATTATTATTAAGTTCCACACAAGTGTAACCAAGACCAATCCTTATATCACTAATCTCTAAATTTTGAGCTTTTTCTTTGGCAATTTCATAAATTGCTTCATGCACAAACATAACTTTTTACTCTTTCAATGTAGTCTAAAACTTCGTTTAGTGAAAATACACCACTAAAAACATTGATTTGTTTTTTGTCTAAATAAATTGCAATAGTTGGCGCACTGTAAATATTTGTAATAGACACAATCTGAGAAAGCTTTTCAATATCAACTTCAAAAAAATTATCCTCGTTTTTTAATTTTAAAGAAAGTGCTTTGCAAGTAGAGCAATTACTAGTGGTAAAAAGTACTCCAACTGGCACCTTGTTATCGATGATTTTTTCAAAAGCCAAAATCGAATCAATTACTTTCATAATTTAGTTATGTTAGCATAAATTTAGAGTTTTGTAAAACTTAAAAAAACGTTCTTTACTAAAAATTTTTTTATAGTATAATAATTTGCGTGAAAGTAAAACCAGAGTGTTTCGTTTGCTTTGTTTCTCAAGCAATAAGGGCAACAGAAATTGTAAGCAAAAAAGATGAAGACGCTATAAGGGCACTAAAAAACGTAGCTTCAGTATTATCAAAGCTCAACTACGATGTAGCACCACCTTTAATCTCTGAGTACGTTTACGGCTCAATAACAAAAACACTAGATCATGATGACCCATACAGTGATATCAAAAAAAAGTATAACAAAATAGCACTCGGATATATCAATGACTTAAGAGACT
>JBFWJP010000188.1:0-3378 GCA_050253135.1 Desulfurella sp.
GTGCTCAAATTTTTCAAGTTGCATCCTATATGGTGGCAAATTGATACTGTTAAGAGCTTTTTGAAAACAATCAGCATCAAGTAATTTTTGTGAACCAAGAAACGCCAAAACTGATAATATATTTGAAATATTAAGCCAAAAAGGTGAACTAAATTGTACTACTTGATTAAAAACTTTTACCTTTAAGATATTTGATTGTTCATTTTTTTTATAATCGATTATATAAACATCTGCGTCTGTATCATTTTTTGAGTAGCTAATATGATCGTTATGAAACCTAACTTTTAGTAAAGCATTGTCTTTGTTGTATACTATATTTTTTTTATCTGCAAGATAGTTTACTATTGAAGTCTTTTCTTCAAATATTGCTTCAATTGAGCCAAAATTTCCTAAATGAGATGTGCCAATTTCTGTAAAAATAACAAAGTCCGGTTTTAAAAAACTTGCAATATCGGCAATTTCACCTTTGTGATTTGTGCCTGTTTCTACTACGCCAAATGGTGTGTTAAAAGAAGCTCTAAGCAGTGTTTTACAAACCCCAATCCAGTTATTTTCATTTGCTTGTGTGTAAAAAATATCAATATTTGCTGCACTAAAGTAAGATTTTAACAATTCTTTTGTACTTGTTTTTCCAACTGAGCCTACAATAGCAATTACTTTAGTTTTACTTTTTAGTTTATTAAAGCTAGCTAAATCCATTAGTGCTTTTTTTGAATCATTGACCTTTAGATAAGGTTTATTTATAGTTTTCTCACATATACAAAGACCACATTGCTTTTTAAAAGCCTCATCTATAAAATCGTGGCCGTCTTTAAATTCTCCCTTAAATGCCAAAAAAATATCATCTTTTTCAATGTTCCTTGAGTCTATACATATATTATTGAAAGTTTGCGTTTGAGGCTTTAATATTTCTAGAGGTTTTAATTGCTCAATAATCTCATCTAGGTTCCACATCCCAAAAATCCTTTACAATTTCCCTATCATCGAAGTGATATTTTTTATCACCGATAATTTGGTAATCTTCGTGTCCTTTTCCTAAAATTGCTACAATGTCACCTTCTTTTGACATTTCAAGCGCTTTAATAATAGCTAATTTTCTGTCTTTTTCAATAATAATTTTTTCATGATTGGAAATGCCGTTTACAATATCAGATATAATTAAATCTGGGTCTTCTGTCCTTGGGTTATCGTTTGTTATGATAACTATAACTGCTAGGTTGCTTGCTACTTTGCCCATTTTTGGTCTTTTGGTTTTATCTCTGTCGCCTCCTGCACCAAAAACTACTATCAATCTATTTTTTGTTAGTTGTCTTAGCGTTGTTAATACATTTTTCATTGCATCATCTGTGTGTGCATAATCAACAACGGCACAGCGGCCATTTTTCACGAATTTTTCTAACCTACCTGGTACATTCTCGAAGCTAGAAAGTGCTTTGCAAATGCGTGATTTAGGTATACCAAAAAATACGCTAGAGCCTACTGCGGCCATAATATTGTAGATATTGTACAACCCAAGCAAGTTAGAATTAATCTCATAATTATCACCAAATACATTGAGCTTTAAATATAAACCGTTTATATCAAAGTTATAGTAGGTGGGGTAGATATCTGCACCTTTAAAGCCATATGTTATAGTGTATCCTTGTTTAAACAAAGATTTTCCTAAATCATCGTCTGTATTAATTACTCTAAAGTCATTATCTCTAAAAAAAGAAGCTTTTGCTTTTGCATAATTTTCCATTGTTTGGTAAAAGTCTAAATGATCTTGGCTTAAATTAGTGAAAACTTTTAATTTGAAATCAATCCCTGATATACGCTCAAATGTGATAGCATGAGATGAAACCTCCATAAACACATAATTAACAAAAGGCTTCATTTCAACAAATATTTCATTTAAATCTATTGATTCTGGGGTTGTATTATCAAGTTTTTTTGCAATATTGTCATAATAATAACCTGTTGTTCCAATTATAGCGCTTTTTTCAAAGATTGATTTAAGTAAGTATGTGGTAGTTGTTTTACCATTTGTTCCTGTAATACCTACAACATTGAGTGATTTTGAAGGCTCGTTATAAAAGTAGTTGGCAATTTCTCCCATGCATTTGCGGATATTTTTAACTTCAATGCAGTTATTTACTTTTGCGCAATTTTCGCTTACAACAGCAACAGCTTTTTTAGAAAACGCTTCATCTATAAACAAACGACCATCTGTTTTTTGGCCTTTTATTGAAAAAAATATAAATCCTTCTTTTACTTTTTTTGAATTGTAAGCAAGACCTTTTACTTCTTTATTTTTTAAATGTTCTGGTACTTGTAAACCACAAATTTTTTCAATATCACCTAATAACATTATCACTCCCTTCAATCTTGTAATATGCAGCAAGCATAGATGCAAGTTTTGCTACAACGGGTGCTGCTACTTCTCCACCATAGTTTACACCTTTTGGGTCAAAAACGGTAACTAAAATTACAAATTGCGGGTTATTGATAGGAAATATACCTACAAAACTACCCGTATAATCACTTAGGCTGTAGCCGCCTTTATGGGATGCAACTTGAGCTGTACCAGTTTTGCCGCCAATTGCGTAATATTTGACTTTTGCGTTTGTGCCTGTGCCTTCTTCTACAACAAGTGTCAGTATTTGTTTTACTTTTTCAACGGTTTGTGGTTGTAGAATTTGTTTTTTTACTTCTTTGTGTTTATATATAATTTTTCCGTCTTTGCTTACATAATCTACTATATATGGGTTTACAAGATAGCCCCCGTTTGCTATAGCAAGGTAGGCTCTGATAATTTGAATTGCACTTACACCAATGCCTTGTCCAAAAGCCATTGTAGCTAAATCGAAAGGCTTTAAATTTACATAATCTTTTACAAGACCATCAGCTTCTCCGGGTAAATCAATATGGGTTTTTTCCCCAAAGCCAAATGCCCAAAGGTACTTGTAGAATATTTCTTTATCTTCTTTTAAAGCAATTTTTGCCGAGCAGATATTACTTGAATATGCAAAAACTTTATCAAATGGCAGATCTGCATTTTTTTCAACATCAGAGATTGTATGACCAGAAAATTTCCATTTTCCATTTTCGCAAAACAGCGTTTCATTTCCGTTAAATGTGTGTGAATCTAAAGCGCTTGACATAGTTACAATTTTAAACACACTACCTGGTTCAAATAAATAATTTATAGGATTGATTCTAATATGTTGATAGTCATAATTAGAAAAATTATTGTTATCGTAACTAGGTACGCTGTCCATTGCAACAATAGCACCATCTGGTTTAGCAATAATACCAATTACCATTTTTGCTTTTCGCTCTTTTAAAGCTTCTTTTAGTTGAAAATGAAGGTAGTTTTGAATATCTTCATTAATAGTA
>JBFWJP010000189.1:0-3372 GCA_050253135.1 Desulfurella sp.
CGCTCTTCCGATCTCTTTTCTAACATTAACTATATGAATTTTAGCTTTTAGGTTTGTTGCGCAAACATTTGCAAGCTCCAAAGCTTCTTTGGCAGGATCTCTACCATCATAGCCTACTACAATGTTTTTTATCTCATAGAAGTCTTTATCTGCAACAAAAATTGGTTTTTTGATTTTTCTAATGGTTGATTCAATATTGCTGCCCAAAATTCCTCTCTCAAATGATGCATTGACACCTTTTTTTCCGATAAAAACCATATCGTACTCATAAGAAGTTTCTACTATTGTTATAGGTATAATGCCTACTTCTATGAATGAATGAAACTTTACACTTTCGTTTTGAGCCATCTCCGAAAAAGCCTGCAAGATGCTTCTGCCTTTTTCTTCCAATATTTTTTTTAGCTCAGCGCTAAAATTAATAAAAGGCTCAAACCCCAAAACGCCACTTAAGTCGTAAATAAACGGTCCTTCAAGTTGCATTGTGTCTACTACATGCAGCGCATCCACAACGCAATCAAATTTTTTTCCAAAGTCAAGCGCAAACTTTATTGCATTTGTGCTATATGGACTAGAGTCAACAGCTACTAAAATTTTGTTTAAATCATACATCTTCATTCTCCATAACTTTTTTTAGCTCTTCTTCATTTATTTCTTCTTTCTCTAAAAGTATATTTGTTAATTTCTCAAGTTTATCAATATTTTGTTCGAGCATTTGTTTGGCTTGTTTATAGGAATCGTTTAATATCTTATTGATTTCTGCATCTACAGTCTCTTTTGTTTTTTCGCTTATTTCGTCTTTTTGAGCAAATATTCCTTCTGAACCCAAAAATCTTGATTTTGCGGGATCTTCTAAAACAACCAACCCTATAGATTCGCTCATCCCGAATTTTGTAACTATGCTTCTTGCAATATCAGTTGCACGCGACAGATCGTTTTGCGCCCCTGTTGAGACATCTTTTAAAACGATTTCTTCGGCAATTCTTCCACCAAAAAGCACCTTTATCATATTTAGCATTTCTTGTTTTGTGATTAAATACCTATCGTCTGTGGGCAATTGCTGGGTATACCCAAGAGCTGCAACACCACGAGGTATAATAGAAATCTTGTGCACTTTGTCAGCATTTGGTGTTAAGTAGGCAATGATAGCATGACCTGATTCGTGCACCGCAACACGCCTTTTTTCTTCTTCTCGCATTGCCCTGTTTTGTTTTTTTAAACCAGCGATTTGTCTTTCTATTGCTTCTTCAAAATGTCTCATATTTACCGTTTCGTTGTTTTCCCTTGCAGCTAGCAGCGCAGCTTCATTGACAATATTTTCTATATCAGCGCCAACAAGCCCAGGTGTCATCTGTGCCAATTTTTTAATATCGACATCATTATCCAGTTTTACTTTTTTAACATGCACCTTAAAGATTGCTTCACGGCCATTTACATTTGGTTTATCTACTATAATTTGCCTGTCAAATCTTCCAGGTCTAAGTAAAGCTGGATCTAGTATTTCTGGTCTATTTGTTGCTGCCATAATAATTACGCCTAAATTTGATTCAAACCCATCCATCTCAGCGAGTAATTGATTAAGCGTTTGCTCACGCTCGTCATTTGAAGTAATAGTGTTGATTGCCCTGCTTTTTCCTATTGTATCAATCTCGTCAATAAAAACTATGCAAGGAGCAAGTTTTTTAGCTTCCTGGAACAAATCCCTTACCCTGCTTGCCCCAACGCCTACAAACATTTCTATAAATTCAGATCCGCTTATGCTTAAAAACGGAACTTCTGCTTCCCCAGCAGTAGCTTTAGCAAGTAGAGTTTTACCAGTTCCTGGAGCGCCTACAAGCAAAACGCCTTTTGGTATTCTTCCACCTAGTTTCTGATATTTGCTTGGGTTTTTTAGAAACTCCACTATCTCTTCTACTTCGTATTTTACTTCATCAATGCCTGCTACATCAGAAAACTTTACATCTGGGCGTTTATTTAAGTAAACCTTAAACCTACCTTTACCAAAGCCAAAGATAGAACCGCTTGAGCCTCTTATTTTTTTTGTCATAAACCACCACAAGAAGAATAACAACCCAAACGGCAAAACCCACCCAAAAATCAAATTTGTTAACCATGTATTTGTAATTGTACCACTAAAATTTACATGATGTTCTTCTAAGTCCTTTACTAAATTAGGGTCATTTACAGCCACTGTTACAAATTGTTCTTTTTTGTTTTTGTCATTTAAATACTCGCCTTTTATGTATTGAGATGAGATGTCGCAGCTTACTACTCTATTTTTAGCAACAAGTGTTTTAAATTCTGAGTAGCTAAGTGTTTTTTTCTCAATGGCAAAAAAACTTTGGTAAAAGTAGATTGCTAAAAGTCCAATCAGCAAGTAAAACAGGGAAAATTTTATTAAATTTTGATAGTTGTTATTTTTGTTTGGTTTTTGTTCTTCATTATTTTGCATTTTGTTACCTTTCAATAAATTTTATAAATACTGCCATTTCTTGAGATTATATAAAGGGCATTTTTGTAGTAAGTAAATTTTGAATCAAAAGTGCCGCCTAAATTAAATATCTGCATAACTTTACCATTTAGCGCATTTAAAACCACCAATCTACCGTTCGAGAGCAAGCAAAACAAATAATCATTACCAGATAAATACATTGAATAAACATCAAAATTGTAGCTTAAGGTTTTACTCCAGATAACACTGCCGCTTTGAGGATCCAGTGCGTCTACACCACCTTTTTCGTTTGCAACAAACAGTGCAAAAGGGGATATTTGAAGGTTTGCAAAGCTAGATATTTCTTTTGACCACACAGGCATTGCTTTATCAATTGATATAGCTTGTGTATAGCCGGTTGTGCTTGTTGCATAAACATGGGAACTTGTTAATTCGGCTTTTGAGTCAACATCCACAAAAAGCTCTCCTTTACCCACCTTTACTTGCCAGATTTCATCACCATCTTTAGTCAATTTATACAGCATACCGTTGTCGAAGCCAATATAGATAGCATCATTTGTAAATACGGGCGTGCTAAAGCCTTTTACGCTCATTGGAGCCGTATTTCTGTGAAACTCCCATACTGTCTTGCCATCTAATTTGTCTATTTTATAGAGTGTATTGTTTGTGGTAGTTATATATAAATAACCATCATTTTCTACTATACTACCAACGATAGGAAAGCTAAATTGTTTTTTCCATACGATATTATCTTTGTAGTCTATCTTGAAAAGTTGGCCTTTTTTTGTTCCAACATAAATGTAATTATCAGCATAAACTTCTGCTTCTATAGGCTCTTTTATGTCAAATTTCTTAGCATCCAGGTTTTTCAAATTTATCATATAGAGGTTTTTATTTGTGCTTCCAATAAACATTATATCATC
>JBFWJP010000190.1:0-3353 GCA_050253135.1 Desulfurella sp.
TGTGTTTTATTATAGGAATAACTTCTTTTGCCATATCAATTACAATTTCATTGGCATTACCAAAAGCAAGCAAACCAGCCAACGAACCCCTTCCTGCCATTCTATATTTACCTGAATTGTAAATTATAATTAAATCTATTCCGCCTTCTTCTTCAAATTTTGCTGAGATACCGGTACCAGCACCACCTCCTATTATAGGAATACCCTCTTGGATCATTTTTCTAAACTTTATTAAGATTTCTTCTCTTTGGTATTTCTTCATTTTATAAACCTCCTTATTCCATAATTTCTAAAAAGTTTTCCACTAAAGCATTAGCAAATTCTGCATCATTTATATGCAGGTCAAGTTTAATTAACTTCCGTTTGTCTGTTTGTATAAGTGTTTTTTCAATTGATTCAAACAATGCTTTATCAGCTTCTGGGTCATAAAAAGGGTAACCTTCCATATCCAACATAGAAACTCCTTTTATTGGTAGTAAGAATCTCACATGCCCTTCACACTGATTAAGCTTGTTAGCTATCCATTTTCCCATTTCTGCATTTTCTGATGCTGTGGTTCTCATTAAAGTGACTTGTGGGTTGTGAATATATAAATTTCTATTCTTGTATTTTTCAGGTACAGTATCAATAGGCCCAAAGTTTACCATGTCCATTGCTCCAACAGAACCTACATAAGGTATTTTGGTTCTTATGATTGCACCTAACCTATCTTCGCTTGCACTCATTACGCCTCCCATAAATAGGTCACAAATTTCAGTTGTTGTAATATCAATTACCCCTCCAATCATACCTGATTCAACCAGCTTTTCCATCGATTGACCACCAGAACCAGTTGCGTGAAAAACCAAACAGTCATAGTTGTTTTCAAGACTTTTTCTAACAGCATTTACACATGGTGTCGTCACTCCAAACATAGTCAAACCAATTGCTATTTTTTGATTTTCTATTTTAATATCATATCTTTTTTCAACCATTCCAATCATTGCTTTTGCGGCATTACTTAATACAATGCTAGAAATTCTATTTATACCAGCAATATCCGTGACCGAATAAAGCATAAAAATATCACTGGCTCCAATATAATGAGAAATATTTCCAGACGCCACTGTAGAAACTAATATTTTGGGGATACCTATTGGTAGCGCCCTCATACCTTTAGATATTAAAGATGTACCACCAGAACCACCGAGACCAATCACGCCTGATAAGTCTTGTTGTTTAATGATAAAATTTTCAAGTGCGTCACTCATTAATGCAATAGCTTTACCTCTATCAGTAATGTTAATAATTTTTTCTTTTTGTGGACTATATGTTTCAATCTCAAAGTTTGAAATATCAGCTTTGTTCTGATGAGATTTTGTTGAAACATCAACTAATTTTCCGTTAATATTAGATTTTTCTAAGATTTCTTTTACAAACAAAAGTTCTTCATACTTTGTGTCACAAGTTCCTATTATGTAAACGCTCATAAAGGACCTCCACTAAATATTTGTTTAATTTATTTAATGTCTAAAATATAAACCTCGATTAACTAAAATCAAGTTTAATATAAAAAATTTTTATTCCAAGTTAATCCATTATATTAGCAATAGAAGTCAGTTTAGCATACGAGTTAAAAAAGAAGGTATTGTTAGTAATACGCTATATGAGCTGTAAGTGTTTTTGATAAAGCATGAAAAATGCTGAACCGCAAAATCAAGCCAGGTGCACATTTTTATGCGTTTACATTTTTGTCAAGTGCAATATCAAAATGCACCAAAATGCAATCTAAAAATGCACCACTAATTGCATAAAAAATTAGCTCTCTTTTTTTGTTTAAATTAAACAGTTTAGCTTTTTTCAAACTACAACTTTTATTTTTTGCTTTTTTTTAAAAAAGGTTAGCATAAATTGGTGCACTTTTCACTGCACTTGTGGTGCATTTTAGCATTGCAGATGACAATAAAACAGTACTTATATTTTCATTTAGCCATAAAATGGTCTTTTTGTAAAGAAGAAACTGTTTGTTTGAGTTTATTTGGTTTTTTATTTAAATTATTTTCCGACTTCTGACTACTTCTCTATATTAATTCCATTTTTATCTTGTCTTAATAACCTTCGTTTATTTATATTGCCTGTGTAGTGACGTCTGATATGGCTTTTTACTGTTATTATATCTGTATCTTATAAATGCAATTGCAGAGTAAATGTATTAATTTTTTGGCCCAGGTGGATCAATTTTATTTGGCTTTTTACAAGTAAGCTAAAAACCTAGTAAATATGTTACAAATGCAGCTTAAACAAAGTTTCAACTCTTTATTTGTTGCCTTGTTCTTTAAGGGTCTTTTATGTCCTGATTCCAAGATGAATTAAGACTGCTTTTTCAACTTCTTTTAAAAGAGCCTTATCGATTTTCCCCATCCTTTTTATAAGCCTTGATTTATCTATTGTTCTGATCTGCTCGCACTTAATTTTGGAATCCTTTGGAAGCTCTGCGGTTCTTTTTGGAAGAAGAACTTCAAATGGATAGACTTTTGTTACATTAGAGGTAATTGGAAGAATTGTCACCGTATCTGCATGTTCGTTATTGATGTCATTTGATATTACCAAAGCAGGCCTTGTCTTGCCTATCTCTGCGCCTACTTTTGGGTCAAGTAAAACTAGGTAAATTTCTCCTCTTTTCGGAAAGCTTATCACTCCCATCCTTCCAATGTGATCTCTTCCCACTCTTTATTAACTGCCCTGTCTTCTTCTTTTACCGCTTTATAGCCTTCGATTAAAAGTCTTTCTAACTCTTGCATTTCCAATTCATCTAACTTTTCTTTAACTGCTTCTGCGATAAATCTACTCTTGTTGGAAATCTTATCGAGTTTTTTTACTATATCTTCGGGTATGGTTATATTCAGTCTTCTTACCATGTATATAACCTCCTGTATAAATTATACGTATTGCTATATGTATGTCAATGTGAAAGTTGAAGTTCAAATTTACTCTTTTCATCGATAACATGCAAAAACCCGCATAATACGAAATATTAAACGAAAAGCAAGGCAGTTGCAGCTGTTTAAATATTTTTTACAATAGCTTCAGAATAAGGTTTTTGGAAAATAGGAGTTTCAAGTTTGTGGGTTAATGTTTCGTATTTTAGGTAAATGAAATAAATTCGAAATAGAGGCTTTTAGGAAATACTGGTAAAAAAGCACAACGAATACGCTTGGGCTAAAAACAGAAATGACCAGTTTGTAATTTTAAACAAGTAAGAGCATTATGCTCCTACTTGAAGAATTAATGGAGGTATGCTCATTATTTTAAAATATAAGCCGCCTTTTAAAATTAATCAAACTAATTTTACTTTCATTTTACATTAAAGGATT
>JBFWJP010000191.1:0-3351 GCA_050253135.1 Desulfurella sp.
AAAAAGTGATTGACGCAATTTGCAAAACCGCACAAAGTGTAAATTTGTACCCAGATGGGAATATGTACTACTTGTCTCAAAAACTGGCAAATCATTTAGGTATTAGCGAAAAAAACTTAATATTTGGCAACGGTTCAGATGAAATAATAGAACTTTTATACAAAGCATTTGCTACAAATGAAAACGACGAAATTTTATACTGCTACCCTACTTTCATAGAATACCGCATTATAGGTATGGCTTTTAATAAAAAAATTATCGAACTGCCTTTAAAAGACTACGCATATGATATTGACAATCTAATTAGCCATATTAACAAAAATACGCGAATAATTTTTATTAATACACCAAATAATCCTACTGGCACACTAACAAAGCACGATGATATATTAAGGATAATCAATAAAGCAAGCAGAGATACTTTAATTGTAATAGACGAAGCCTACTATGAATATGCCAAGCCATCTTCTGAATACAAAGAGCTACTTGAGCTTTATAAAAATGAAAATGTTATAATTTTAAGGACATTTTCTAAAGTTTATGCCCTAGCTGGACTTAGAGTTGGATATGGCATTGCAAGTGAATTTATAGTTCAAACTCTAAACCGCGTAAGACCACCCTTTAATGTAAATATTATAGCACAAGCAGCTGCTATTGCTGCCTTAGACGATAAAGAGCATCTTAAAAAAACTATACAGACAAACGAAGAAGGTAAAAAATACCTATACGAAAAGTTCAATCAATTGGGCTTGTTTTACATACCTACATTTGCCAATTTTATACTATTCTCTACACCAAATGATGCTTCATACATTTATGAAAACCTTCTAAAAGAAGGTGTTATAGTAAGAAGCATGAAACCTTATGGTTACAACAATTTCTTAAGAGTCACTATTGGCACTCAAAAAGAAAATGAGATTTTTGTAGAAAAACTCAAAAAGGTTCTGAATGTTTAACGCTATCGGTATAATTGGACTAGGTCTCATTGGTGGATCTTTAGGGCTTGCAATTAAACATAATAAACTTTCAAAGGTTGTTATTGGCTTTGACACCAATGAAGAAAACTTAAATGATGCTTTAAAATTAGAACTAATTGACATAGGTGCAAACTCGTATAAGTCTTTTTCAATTTGCGATTTTGTGATAGTAAGCGTACCGCCTTCTCAAACTGCAAAAGTGATTTTGAATTTATTTGACGTTTTAAGAGAAAATACAATAATAATAGATGTTGCAAGCGTAAAAGAACCTATAATAGCAGATATTAAAAGCTCTATACCAAAAGGCATTAGCTATATTCCAACCCACCCAATAGCAGGCACAGAAAACTTTGGACCCAAATCAGCCTTTAGGCAGCTTTTTGATGATAAGTATTTTATTATAACGCCAATTAATGAGATTACTTTTGCAGAAAAAAAAGTAGAAGAGTTTGCAAAAAAAATCAATATGAAAGTAAAATACATGGATGCAGAAAGGCACGATGAAGTATTTGCTTATGTAAGTCATTTACCACACATTATAGCTTATAACCTTGTAAATCTTATATGGAACAAAAAAGAAAATGACGAAGCTTACAGTTTTGTTGGTGGCGGTTTTAAAGATTTTACGCGTATAGCAAAGTCAAATGAAAAAATGTGGAGTGATATATTTCTTTTAAACAAAAAAAACGTTTTAAGCGCCATTAACGATTATATCGAAAATTTATTATTTTTAAAAACAATAATAGAAAACAATGACAAAGAAAAACTTTTAGAAACTCTAAAAAATATTAGATTATTTAAAGAACATTTAGATGGCTAATTTTATCGTAACGATTGATGGGCCAAGTGGGAGCGGCAAAAGCACTATCTGCAAAATGCTTGCAAAAAGCGATGGTTTTATACACATTGACACAGGAAAAATTTACAGAAGTATAGCGTACTTGCTTGGAGAAACATTTAACCAAGATGAATTAAATAAACTCAAACTGGATTTTAAATTACAAGACTCTCAAGTATTGTTAATTCATAATGATAAGGTTTTAAATGACTTATTATCCACTGAAGACATAGCAAAAAAGGCTTCATTGATTGCTCAAAAAGAATTCGTTCGAAATTTTGTAAACAATTTTGCACGAAAAATTGCTCACGATGGAAAATTTATAATAGATGGCAGAGATGCAGGCAGTATAATCTTTACAAATGCTCAATTAAAATTCTTTTTAACAGCTAGAATACAAGAAAGGGCAAAGAGAAGGTCAAAAGAGTTATCAATAGATTATAAAAAATCGTTAAATTCTATCATTCAAAGGGACAAAAACGACTCCCAAAGGAGCATTGCCCCTCTTGTTGTTCCAAAAGGGGCAATTACAATAGACACTACTAATTTAACGATAGAAGAGGTTTACGGTTTAATAAAAAGCTACCTTTAAGCTTTCATTTTTTCGATGTATTTTTGAGCGTTGGATGCTGCAATTGCACCATCTGCGCATGCTGTTACAACTTGCCTTAAGGATTTTTTCCTCGCATCGCCTGCTGCATATATACCTGGGATATTTGTTTCCATTTCTTCATTTGCAATAATGTAGCCATACTCATCTGTTTGTATTAAATTGGAAACAAATTTTGAGTTTGGCGTAAGACCAATATAAATAAATATACCATCTATATCTAACCTTGATTGTTGTTTAGTTTTAACATTTTCTATCAGCACACCCTTTACAAATTTATCGCCTAAAATTTCTTTTACAACGCTATCAAATATAATTTCTATCTTATTGTTTTTCTTTATTCGATCCTGTAGTATTTTGACAGCCCTAAATTGATCCCTTCTGTGAATTAGATATATTTTTTTAACAAGGTTGGCTAAATACAAAGCTTCTTCTAAGGCAGAATCACCACCGCCAATCACTGCAACAGTTTTTCCTTTAAAAAAAGCACCGTCACATGTTGCGCAGTATGACACACCTTTTCCTAAAAACTTAGCTTCACCTGGACAACCTAATTTGTCTGCACTAGCACCAGTTGCTAGTATAACTGTTTTTGTTGTTATGCAACTTTTGTTTTTTAAAATAACCCTCTTGCATGAAATATCATTTTCTATACTTTCAACGCCATCATAGCTAATTTCAACACCAAACTTTTTGGCTTGCTCCAAAAATTTATCTATTATATCCATGCCGCTTATACCTTCTGGGAAGCCTGGGTAGTTTTCTAGATCGGCACTGAAAACAATCTGACCGCCAAAGACCTTATCTTCTAAGATAACTGTTTTTAAACCGCTTCTTGCTGCATAAATACCGGCTGTCAAACCTGCTGGACCACCACCTACAATAACAACATCATACATCCCTTACCTCTTTTAAGAATTAGACCG
>JBFWJP010000192.1:0-3348 GCA_050253135.1 Desulfurella sp.
CACAACCAAAAACGCAAAAAGCGTTAAAGAAACAACCGAAAATATTTCTATAAAAATCAACAACAATAAAGAACACATAATGAAATTAAGCGAGTCTTCATCAAAAATAAGCGAAATTATTGATGTAATAAATGAAATTGCCGACCAAACATCCCTTTTATCTCTAAATGCAGCCATTGAAGCAGCCCGAGCAGGCGAGCACGGCAGAGGTTTTGCAGTAGTTGCAGATGAAATTAGAAAATTATCCGAAAATACATTAAACGCAACAAATGAGATATCAAACCTTATAAAAACAGTTCAAAATGACGTAAGTACGGTAATTGGTGCAAATAAACAAGTAGGTGAGTTGGTTGTCCAAAACAAAGAAATTGTCGAACAAAGCATAAGCGCTTTTTTGGATGTTACAAATCATATTAACCAAGCAAATAATATGATAAACAACATAGCAAGCGCAGTAGAAGAACAATCGAAATTAATAGGCGATATTAATCAAAGAATGCAAATCATCACAGATCACTTAAAAAATGCATCAAATAGTGTTGATCAAATCAGTGCAAACACATCTGAGTTTGAAAAAAAAGCTGAAAACGGCTTTAAGATGCTAGAAAAAGTAAATAGCGGACATTATTTGGACAAAATTTACGAAATTGCTCAAATAGGAAAAGAAAAAATTGAAGCAGTATTTAAGGATGCAGTAACAAAAGGTATCATAACCTCAAGCGACCTTTGGGATAGAAACTACATACCTATACCCAATACAAAACCTCAAAAGTATGAAACACGCTTTACACAGTTTATTAAAGATTATATCCAATCAATTGAAGATGAGCTATTAGCAAAGGATCCAAATTTTTCAACCGCTGTACTTGTAGATAATAATGGCTATCTACCGGCACATAACTCAAAGTACGATAAACCCCTAACTGGTGATTATCAGATTGATTTGAAAGGCAATAGATCAAAAAGACTCCTAAATGATCCTATTAGTTTGGCTTCAGCTAGAAGCACACAACCTGTGTACATTCAAATATACCCACGAGACACAGGCGAGATAATGTATAGGCTTTCTGTGCCTATCATGTGTGAAGGAAAACATTGGGGCGCTTTAAGGATAGGTTTTAATATATAGGAGAAAAGTATGAAAATTTTGGTTAGCATTAATGCATTTAAAGGGGCAGCATCTACAGTTTTAGCAACAGATGTAGTAGCAGATGAGCTTTTAAAATTTGGATTTAGCGTAGAAAAAAGCTACATCGCAGATGGAGGAGATGGAACAATTGATGTAGCTGCCACAATAGGTGCAAAACTAACGTATTATGACACTTATGATCCTCTTATGAGGCCAATTAAAGCTCCAATTGCATGGTTTAATAAAACCGCAGTAATTGAGATGGCAAAAGCAAGCGGTTTAGCTTTAATTAAACCCGAAGAAAGAAACCCCCTAAAAACAACTTCATTTGGCACAGGCATCCTCATTAAAAAAGCTATTGAAGAAGGGGCACAAGAAATTATACTTGGGATTGGTGGTTCTGCTACGGTTGATGGTGGTGTTGGGTTGCTCGAAGCTCTCGACTTTAAATTTTTAGATGCAAAAGGAAACCCGTCGTGGATAGGCGGTGAATCATTAATAAATATTCGCACAGTTGTAAAAAGCCCAATAAATTTTGTGAAAATTACAATCGCAAGCGACGTAACAAACCCACTGCTTGGGCCAGACGGTGCAAGTAGAGTATTTGGCCCGCAAAAGGGAGCTGATTCTCAAATGGTAGATTTTTTAGAAAATGCGCTGGGCCATTTCAATGAGATTACAAAAAAATACTTCAATATCGATTCAGCAAATACAAAAGGCGCTGGTGCAGCTGGTGGCATTGGTGCCTTTGCAAGTGTGTATCTCAACGCACAGTTAAAACCCGGTGCTGAATTGTTTATGGATCTTTGCAATTTTAACGAAAAAGCTAACAAATCTAGCGTTTTAATAACAGGTGAAGGTGCACTTGATAAGCAAACCTCATGTGGTAAGGCACCATACCGGGCTGCAAAGAGGTTTAAAAGTATAAATAAAAATGGTTTAACAATTGCTTTATCGGGTAGCGTTTCGGATAGAAACACATATGAGGATGCAATAGATGTTGCCTTAAGCATCGTTCACAAACCTTTATCTATAAAAGAATCTATCGAAAACACTCTAGACTTACTGCGTTCTACCACTTGTGAAATTGCAAAAATTTTATTATGGAAAAAAAGTGAGCAAAAATAACACATAATAATAGTCAATAAGCTAGATTAGACATATAAATATATTTATTTTAAAATAGCAAAACACACAATTTAGCTGTCTTTTTGCTCCTTTGCATTTGATATTGATTTGCCAATTTCTCTTAAGATATCAAGTGGTATTGGCAAGATTGTAGTGGTATTGTTTGTTGAAGAAATCTCATTTAAGGTTTGTAAATATCGAAGTTGGAGTGCTATAGGGTTTTGCGATATAATGCGCGCTGCCTCGTTTAATTTTTCTGCTGCTTGATATTCACCATCTGCGTTTATGATTTTTGCGCGTCTGTCTCGCTCTGCTTCCGCCTGGCGCGCCATTGCCCTTTGCATATCTTGGGGCAAATCAATTTGTTTTAGTTCAACAAGTGTTACCTTTACACCCCATGCATCTGTGTGTTTATCAAGAATCTCTTGAATTTCTGAGTTTACTTTTTCTCTTTCTGAAAGTAGTTTATCAAGTTCAGCCTGACCGCAAACGCTTCTTAGTGTTGTTTGTGCAAGCTGCTCTACTGCGTATGCGTAATTTTTTATTTGGACGACAGCGTTTAGCGCATTTACAACTTTAAAATACACAACA
This sequence comes from Desulfurella sp., assembly GCA_050253135.1. Taxonomy (GTDB): domain Bacteria; phylum Campylobacterota_A; class Desulfurellia; order Desulfurellales; family Desulfurellaceae; genus Desulfurella. The sequence continues at coordinate 2,849 of JBFWJP010000192.1, forward strand.
GCATTTATTTTAATTGTAATATTGTCTTTTGTAATAACATCCTGTGGTTGTACTTCAAGCGTATTAATTCTCAAAGATACTTTTGCCATACTATCAATAATGGGCCACAAAATTATCAACCCTGGTCCTTTTACGCCTATTGCCCGCCCTAGCCTAAAAATCACTGCCCTATCGTACTCTTGCACAATGCGCACAGAGTTCAAAAGCACAAGCAAGAAAAAAATAACAAGAACAATCAACACGATACTTTCCATAAAACTATCCCTCCTTTTTGACAAATAATTGTAATGACTTTTGTTCAATTACTTTTACTTTTTGCCCAACTGCAACGTCTTCGTCGCTATATGCTGTCCATATCTCTCCTTCTATCTCAATCTGACCTGGGTTATTTTTTGTCATGGGTTTTTTGCATACGCCTGTTTTTCCTACGAGATTTTCTGTTGTTTTAACAGGGGCTTTTTGTGCCTTTAAGCCAAGAATCACCACAAAAACAACAAAAG
>JBFWJP010000193.1:0-3346 GCA_050253135.1 Desulfurella sp.
AAATCTATTAGAGGTTTCAAGTTCATCCATATATTTGTACCATGTCCTCCTGGTCAAAAATTTCAAGAGGATAAAACAATTGAAGTTGCAAAACTAGCTGTTGAAACAGGCGTATTTCCACTTTATGAGATTATAGATGGCAAATATGTGCTTTCTAAAAAACCTAAATTTGTGGATGTTACAGAGTATTTAAAACTGCAGGGTCGGTATAAAAACTTAACTGAAGAAAATATCGAATTTTTAAGGCAAGCAATTAAAAGCAGATGGGAGTATCTAAATAAACGCTTTAATGAATGAGCTTAAGTGGCTGGCATTTGAGGTAACACCAAAGTGTAACCTAAACTGCATACACTGTCGCACAAACGCAAGTAGCAATTTAAAGGAAATTTTAACTTATAAACAAATAACAAAAACTATTAGTGAGATAGATAAACGCTTTAAACCTGTGCTTGTTTTAACAGGTGGAGAACCACTGCTTAGGGCTGACATTTTCGAGATTGCGTCTTTTGCCAAATCCAAAAACTGGCGCATAGGTCTTGCAACAAACGGCACACTAGTGGACGAAACAACAGCCATAAAAATTAAAGCTCACTTTGATATAGTTTCGCTTTCACTAGATGGTTCAAATGCCGACATACACGATAATTTTAGAGCTCAAAAAGGTGCTTTTGAGGCTACAATTAACGCTGCAAAACTTTTTAAAAAATATGATATACCTTTCATTGTAAATTCTTCTTTTACAAAAAGAAACCAGCATGACATAGAAAATACTTACAATTTAGCAAAATCATTGGGTGCAAAAAGCTGGTATATGTTTATAATCGTGCCGACTGGCAGGGCGGAAAGTTTGCGCAGCGAGCTAATCTCAAAAACTGATTACTATAAAATTTTAAAATGGCACTTCAAACTAGAATTAGTCGAAAAAGATATGTTTATTAGACCCACTTGTGCACCTGAGTATTACGCTATAGCTGATTTATACTCAAAAACTCACAATATTGAGTACAAACGTCGCTCTTTGAGCTTTTCAACTGGTGGGGCAAAGGGATGCATCGCTGGTCAATCCATCGCTTTTATTGGCTTTGATGGTAGCATTAAGCCATGTAGTTATTTTTTGCGCAAAGCTGGTAACATTTTAGAAAACTCATTTTTAGATGTATGGGACAACTCAACTATTTTTAAAAATTTAAGAGATTTTAGCACATACACTGGAAAATGCAACACTTGTGATTATATTAATACATGTGGAGGCTGTAGAGCAAGGGCAGATGCTTATTTTGGTGATTATTTAGCAATTGACCCTTACTGTTTATATTGGAAAGAGTGATGCTAATAAATGATTACAAAGAAGTAGCAAATCTTATAAAAAAAAATAAAACTGCTTTATTTTTAACAGGTGCCGGGATGAGCGCTGATTCTGGTATACCTACATTTCGCGACAAAGAAGGTTATTGGCGAAATTTCCCGATTTTTAAAGAAAAAGGTTTAGAAGCTCAAGAATTAGCTAGCCCTTACAGTTTTGAGGTACGTCCGGCTTACGCATGGGCGTTTTATGAGTGGCGCAGGCGCAATGCTCACAAAAATACACCCCACGAAGGCTATTATGTAATCGTGCGCTTAATGAAAGAAATATTTGAATCGTCATTTATACATACAACCAACACAGATGGCTACCACTTGCGCTCTGGCGCACCAAAAGATAGCGTATATGAAGTCCATGGCTCTATGTGGAGACTTCAGTGCATGAGAGGGTTAGCCTGTAGCTTTTATGTACAAGAAAATTATGATGTGCCCTTGTGTACTTTGGATGAAACTACAATGCAGGCAAGTAACTTACCTTACTGCCCTGTTTGCGGAAGTTTGCTTAGGCCAAATATATTGATGTTTGGTGATTGGGATTATATTGAAAACGAATATCAAGCAAATAATTATTATAGTTTTATAAACAACTGCAAGTACCCAGATATAGTCTTCTTAATCGGATCTAGTGGTGCTGTACCGACAAACGATTATGTTGCAAATAAATTAAAATTTTATGGTTCTAAAATTATTACGATAAATCCTGCGAAAGAATCAACACATATTTGCAAGCCTGATATTTTCTTACAAGATACTGCAAAAAATGCACTTACTCAAATTGCAAATATGGTTTTTTAGCGTTTACTTAAGGCTACTTTAATAAAATCATTTAGAATTGATGCCAATATAATATAAAAGATTAATAACGCCAATAAGGCTATCGGTAATTTAGCTACAATGATACCAAAACCAATCATCAAAATCCCAACTACTACATCGCAAAGCATCGATACGAGTAATACCTTGCTTGGAGCAGATTCCCAAAAATGACCTCTTTCTCTTATAACAAAAACATTAAATATGTTCGAAAACAGCAATATCCCAAAACCAAAAGAGTGAAGCAAATGCTCGTTTGAAAAAATGTGAAAATTTTTATCAGCTATATATAAAATAAACAAAGACTCTAAAACAGTCAAAATACCAACTATTACGCTTACTCTCACAATAGGCTTTATGTTAAATATTGCTGGTTTTTTACTCCATCTTACATTATCTGTAGAAAACGATATGGTTACAAAGTCTATAATAAAAAGCAACAACACCACATCCAAAGCTGATACCACAAACTTACCTGTAATCAAATACGCAATACATACAAATACAACTGTTTGAAAAGTTTTAACTATCTTATTTACAATCCAATTTAACACCCTATGATGTATAATACGTCCCATTTTAATAAGGTTTACAATTGTACCCAAACCTTCTTCAAGCAATACCACGCTTGCAGCTTTTTTTGCAATATCCGTAGCACTGCTTACAGCTATACCTACTTCTGCTTGTTTAAGGGCTGGTGCATCATTTACACCATCACCTGTCATGCCTACAATTTCGTTACCACTTTGCAGAGCTTTAACAATATAAAATTTATCTTCAGGCAACACTTCGCAGAAACCATCGGCTTTACTTGCTATTTCATAAGCTTTTTTTGCGTCAGACGATATAGCTTCTCTAATAACCTGAGGTTCTTCAATCTGATCGCCAATACCCACTTGCTTTGCAATTTCTACTGCAATCGGCTTTGCATCTCCTGTTAACATTTTTATATTTACGCCTAGTTTGCGTAACTCTTTAATAAAAATACTTGAATCAACTCTAGGGGGATCGTAAAGTGCAGCAATACCAACAAATTCTATTTTACCGCTTTTTTCAATTGATATTGCAATCGTTTTGTAGCCGCTTGCTGCCCACTCATTTACCGTTTGATCAAGTTCTGCTTTTAATTTTTCATCATTAACCGGACATGCATTGCAAATACTCTCGTATG
>JBFWJP010000194.1:0-3323 GCA_050253135.1 Desulfurella sp.
AAAGAACACATAATAGAGCCAAACAAATAATTAGAGGTTTTTTTCATAAATACGGTAGGTTTTATAATGTTCTGAATTCATTGAGATGATAGCTTTGTTTATTTTATCATTATCCTCAAGCGTCCATGAAAGCTCCCCGCCTTTGCCGTTTCTCTTTTCAACGACTTCAAAACTTTTTATATACAAAAGCAAATCTATACCTAACTTTCTATATTCTGGTAAAATCCCAAGTGTAATAAGTCTATAATTATCGATTTTTGGTATAGTAGAAATAATAGAAACTAAATTTAACGGCGTAATTGAGCCTTTTGCTTTTTTTAGTATGTAATTAAAATCTGGTATTGTAGCAGAGTACGCACAAGGTATACCATCTTTTTCAGCAATAATTATAAGTTCAGGAGCTACTAAATTTTTCATATCTTTTGATAAATAAAAAAATTCTTCTTTTGTTGGCGGCACAAAACCCCAATTATCAGCCCACGCTTTACAATAAATATCCCATAAAATCTCTAAATCTCTTTCAAAATATTTTTTTGAAAGGTTTCTTAAAGTAACATTGTACTTTTTTGCTATCTTTTTGCTCAATTCTATGTATTTTGAGTTAGGCTTATTTGCTACAGATAGATAAAAAGCAAACAGATCCTTTGCCTTTTTAAACCCATAATTTTCGATCAAATCTACATAATATTTGGGGTTATACGGCATCATGTAAACCGGTTCTTGAAAATAGCCTTTATATAAACACCCGCATGTGTGATTAAGCGAAGGGTTTATAGGTCCTCTTATTGATTTTAAGCCGCTTTGGATTAAGTATTCACTTGCACTATCAAACAAACTATTAGCTACCTCAAAATCGTTTATACATTCAAAAAAACCAAAAAAACCAACTTTATCGTTGTGATAGTCATTGTGCCATTTATTGACAATTGCGGCTATTCTTCCTAGAATTTGGCCATCTTTTTTATATAAAAAAAGTTTTATTTTAGCATTTTTATAGAAGGGGTTTTTGGGGTCAAATAACTTCTTTTCTTCAAAACGCAAAGGCGCAACCCAAAATTTATCGTTCTTATACAAAAAAAAAGGAAAATCTATAAACTCTTTTTTTAAACTGTCACTACTAGCTTCTACAATCATACAACGCTCTAATTATATAACACCTAATTTTTTGCCCACTTTTGTAATTTTTTCCAAAGCAAAATCAATTTGTTCAAATGTATGTGTAGCCATTAAGCTCAATCTTATAAGCGCTTTATTTTTAGGCACAGCAGGAGAAACGACAGGATTAATAAAAATACCTTCTTCAAAAAGCATTTTTCTGTATTGCAAAACTTTCATATCGTCCCCTACAAGCACAGGTATTATAGGCGTACAGCTTTGAAAAGTATCAAAACCCACACTTTTTAACCCATTTCTCATACGATTTGTGTTTGCCCATAATTTTTCTATCAATTCTGGCTCATTTTGCATTATCTCAAGACTTGCAAGCACTGCAGCGCATGATGCAGGCGTTATGCTTGCAGAGAAGATTAAACTACGTGCAAAGTGCTTTAAATAATCTATTACATAAGCATCTGCCGCAATAAAACCGCCCAAAGAAGCAAACGATTTACTAAAAGTACCCATTATAATATCTGTACTTTCTGTTAAATTAAAATAACTTGCCGTGCCAGAGCCATTTTCACCAATTACACCAAATGCATGTGCATCATCTACCATAACGCGTGCATTATAGCGTTTTTTTAAATTTATAATCTCTGGCAGGTTGGCAATATCACCATCCATACTATATACACCATCAACAACAATAAGCTTACCAGCATCTATATCAATAGATTGAAGAACTTTTTCTAAGGATTGCATATCATTGTGCAAAAAACGCTTTACTTCACCAAATGATAATTTTGTGCCATCTACTATACTTGCGTGATCGGATTTATCAATTATCACATAATCATCTTTGCCTACAAGACCTGCAATAGCACCTAAATTTGCTTGAAAACCTGTTGAAAAAAGCACGGCCTTTTCTTTTTTGGTAAATTTCGCAAGCTTTTCTTCAAGTTCTATATGAATATCCAATGTACCATTTAAAAAACGAGACCCAGCACATCCCGTACCATACTTTTTTATTGCATCTATCGCTGCCTGTTTTACTTTTGGGTGTACTGTTAAGCCTAAATAGCTATTTGAGCCAAGCATTAATATTTTTTTACCATTAATAATCACTTCTGTGCCTTGCTCGCTTGAAATTGGCTGAAAATAAGGGTAAAGACCAGCTTGTTCTATTTCTTTATAAGCTACAAATTTTTTACATTTATCAAATAAATCCATCCCACAAACTCCTTAAATATTTTTTTCAAAATCCAACAACTCTTTTTTAAGTTCAATAGAAAATTGATAGCCTCCGATTGAATTTTTCGCAATAACCCTATGGCATGGCACGACATATACAAAGGGATTTATTTTCATGAGATAAGCAATTTTTCTTTGATGAAAACCAAATCTTTCACCTAATTCTTTATAAGTAATCACTCCACTAATATGCCTTAAGAACTCATATACCATTTTTTGTTCATTACTTAGCATCTCCCAGTTTAGTAAACCATAATCAAAAAATGACAAATCCTTCTTTTTAAATACCATAGAAAACATTTTTTGTAAAGAACTCTCTCTATATACAGTGCTCTTTTCAACAAAAGCAACCCTGTTTATCTTTTTTTCAAACGTAAGCATTAAATCTTTTGAAAAAGGCGTTTTAATTGTCAAAAACAATTTTTAAATGGAATAGGGTTGATAAACTATCTTCTTTAAGATTGTTTATCATATCCTCAAACATTTCAAAAGAAGCTTTTTTGTATTCCACCAAAGGATCCCTTTGTCCATATCCCCTAAGCCCAATAGATTCTCTCAACGCATCCATATTTTTTAAGTGCTCTCTCCATGCAGAATCTAAAACTTGCAGCAATACATTTTTTTCAAGTTCTCTCATTTGATCTTGCAGTATGTCTTCTTTTTCTTTATAAGCTGCAAGAACCTGGCTTCTTAATTGCTCAAATATCTTTTCTCTATCATTTTCATTTTCATCCAGCTCAATTTCTAAATTAAAAATCTGTTTAAATTTTAGCTTTAGTGCTTTTAAGTCAATAAGATTTTCTAAATAATTATCCACCATTGAGCCTAGAACATCATCTATAAAATCCAAAATTGTGTCTTTAATGCTTTCGCTTTCTAAGATTTCCTTTCTTTGTTTATAAATTACGCTTCTTTGAGTATTAGCAACATTATCGTAATCAAGAAGGTGTTTTCTAATGTCAAAGTTATATTCT
>JBFWJP010000195.1:0-3322 GCA_050253135.1 Desulfurella sp.
AAAAAATACAATGGCGAAAACGGAATGCCTTCTTATGTGGCTTATAAAGGCAAAGTTTATGATGTTAGCGATTCTGGCATGTGGGTAGGTGGTGATCATATGGGTGAGCACACTGCAGGGGCAGATTGACAGACGAGCTTGAAGATGCTCCACATGATGATAGGGTACTTGAGAAATTTAAAATAGTAGGAGATCTGGAAGAGTAGAGTCTGTCAATTCTGTATAATCGAAGTTTTAGAATAAGTTGATAATTTTTGTCATGTTTTTTGACATTAATCAATTTGTTTTAAAAAATAATCGCTAAACTGTGCGATAATTTAACGGATGTGCCGATTTATCATTTACAATTTAGTTAAACTTGGAGAAACTTTTGCCATTAGTGAATGTAGTGTTTTTTGTATAGATGCTGAATGCGTGTGGTCGATGAACAACTAAAAAAGCGGAGGTGTACAAAATGATCAAGAAAGAGCTGAATAAAATTCCGTTGCCTATATCTGGATTAGCTCTTGGTACAGCTGGAGCTGGGAATTTAATTGCCAGCTATGGAGAAATATATAAGTACACCTTAGGATTGCTGTCAGCATTTATTCTTTTATGTCTACTCTTAAAACTGGGAACAAATTATAAGGAATTTTTTAGAGACTTAAATAAACCTTTAGTACTCGATACAGTTGTTTTCATACCGATGTCAATAATGATTTTACTAACGTATATACATATTTACTCAAAAACAGTCACATTTGTTATCTGGATTTTAACTATATTAATAATTTTTGCTTTAATCCTTTACCATGCTAAACTTTATTTGTTTTCTAATTTCAGCATAAGTAATATGTTTCCAAGCACTATGGTTGTTTATGTAGGGATAGGTTTGTCTAGTGTTACGGCAGCAGTTTTCGGTGCGGAAAGATTGGGTCAATTTATTTTTTGGTTTGCTTTCATTGCATTCGTGGCAATAGCACCTGTAATTGCCTATAGAGTATTCGTTCGAAGCATTGACGATGCAATAAAACCAACAATGGCTATCTTCATTGCTCCTGGATACTTGACTCTAACAGGATATTTAAGTTCATTTAAGAATCCTAAGGTTTTTTTTGTTAGCGCGCTTCTTATTTTAAGCTTTATGATTTACATTATCGTTTTATTGTATTTGCTGAAATTTGTACACCTCAATCCTGTTAAGATATTAAAAGAAGATCTTTACACAAGATATTCCGCCTTGACCTTTCCTCTTGTAATTAGCGCAATATCTTTAAATAAATGTGTGCATTATTATTCGTCATTAAATATGGCACTTAATATACCTTTAGAGGCATTAAAAAACATCACTGTTGGTTCAACGGCTATAGCAATTTTAGTGGTTATTTATGTAGTAATTCTATATTTATTAGGCATGTATAAAATATACGCTAAATAGAATCATTTCAACGTGAATAATAATTTATTAATGTTCTAAATGCTCATATCATTGAAATGATTGGAAAATTTAGAAACCAAAAAAAATCGAAAGTTATCTTTTGCTGCTTCTGCGCTCATGTTTAACACCTCTACGGTATAAATTCAAACAGAGAATGCAATATCTATATCTTAGTTGCAAAGTGTTAGAAAAATATTTGGAAGCAGCACAAAATTTAGGAAAAATAGAGAAAATTGAAGTTATTGTGAATAAAAAGGACTTTTATATTTTTGAAAACTAATTAGACTTTTGTTCCGTAGTATGTGGAACAGGTAGACCTAACCACGACAATGGCAATTCGTTAAATTTGTAATGACAGTTTACACTTTGAATGTAGTCTAAAACATCTTTGTATTCTTTTTTTCTGAACCAATCATTTAGCACATAAACATATTCCACTCTTAATCCTAATGGAGTAACTAGTTTAAGACTAAGGCTATAATAAATTCCCCACCCTAGAGTGTAAAACACCTCCCAATAATGGGGAGGTAAAAATTGAAGGAGATTGGTATGTATTACACAGTTCAAACACTTATGGGTTTTAAGTAAAAATGTTTCTCAAATTGCTAGGGAATTGAAAAATGGATAGAAAGACAGTAAGAAAGATAATAAACAAAGTTAAATCTGACAATATTGAGCCACCCTTTGGATGACTTCTTACAAAGAAACTGAGATAATAGATCTCAATTTCTTAAAAGGAGGCAAGCTTGAAGAATGAAAACGATCTACGATATATCAGAGATTTTTAAAGTACTACAATACGGCTAAATTAGAGAAGTTCAAAAATAGAATCAGTTGTAGTAACAGGTGGAGAGCCTACAATGCAGTCTGATTTAGCAGAATTTTTATCTACAATCAAACAAATGGGCTTTTTGGTTAAGTTTGATACTAACGGTCATTTTCCAGATGTTTTAGAAGCTACTCTAAACACAGTGGATATGATAGCACTTGATTTAAAAGCCACCTGTGATAAATACAAAACTTTTGGCGGTGATTGTGAAAAATTAAAAAAATCCCTTGAAATTCTAAAGCATTTTGTGGTTTGCAGTTTTAAAGGCAATTTAATAAGTATAGAGATACTGTAACGCTTAAAGACTATGTAAATAACCACTGCTAACCGTAGTATGTTTTGTCAAATGTTGTTAATCTTTGTCAAATTGTGCCAAACTTGACACGATGTATCAACTCGTGTTAAGTTATGCCAACCTGTTTTAAACTGCGTTAACCTTGACACAAAAGTGTCGAAAATGACATTTTGTCTTTCGTTTTTGCTTTGTCAAATCACGTCAAACCGTGACACATTATGTCAAGTCATGTCAAGTTGTGTCAAGTTTGACACAAAATGATCCAAAAACACTGCAAAATTTTGCATTATACAGCAAGTTAGAAACTTGTTGAAAAACTTTGGAGGTTTTTTAGTGTTTGTTATTGGCTGCGATCCTGCTGTAAAGCATCTTGCTTTTGCAGTGTTTGATTATAAGCGTTTTGTTTATTACTTAACCCATCTTTACCACCTGTAGTTCGATAATCCTATTATGAAAGCATTGTTTTTTTATGGGGACTACAGTATTCTTCGTTAAATTTGCAAACAGGTTGCTTATTTTATTATGCTTTTTCTTTCTATTGGTACTGGCTTTAGTTTTTCGTGCTTCATAGATTTGTTTTTGAATTTCTTGTGGTTGTGTGCAGAAAGATGTATATTTGTTTATCATCTTTTGTCTTTAGTGATATGGTGTTTAGTGTATGGGTAGACTTATTGTCCTTATGGTGCTAAAGCTGTAGTGTATACCTTTGCTTCTTAGTCTGTAGATTATTGCATAGTGTCTGCAATGCTAAAATGCACCACAAGTGCAGTGAAAAGTGCAC
>JBFWJP010000196.1:0-3312 GCA_050253135.1 Desulfurella sp.
AATTAGAGCTTCAAAATAAACACAAAAATGCAAACAAAAATAATGAATTTGTTCTCTACTACCAACCAAAATTATATTTAATAGTTTTTCACGTTCACTCTGTGGAAGCACTACTTAGATGGAACTCGAAAGATGGTATAATTTTACCAAATGAATTTATACCAATATTAGAAGAAACAAATTTAATAATTGAGCTAGGCTATCACATTTTTGAACAAGCAATAGACCAAATTAAAATATGGCAAAAAATAGGCTTTACAGTAGAAATTGCTGTTAATCTATCACCTATCCAACTAGATGATGCAAATTTTTTAAAAAATTTCTTTGAGTTAATAAATAAATCCAATGTAGACAAAAATCTCATTGAGATAGAAATTACAGAAAGCACGCTTATTAAACACTTGGATAAACTCACAAAACTAAATGAATATGGTTTAAAAATTTTTATAGACGATTTTGGTACAGGTTACTCATCCCTATCATACCTAAAAGAAGTACCTATTAGTGGCATTAAGATAGATATAGCCTTTATTAAAGAGATGTTTGAGAAAAAGAATTTTGAGATACTAAAAACCATTATAAATTTATCAAAAGCTCTAAATCTCAAAGTAATTGCAGAAGGTGTAGAAACAAAAGCGCAGTTAAATGCATTAAAGTCGCTTAATTGCGATGAGGTCCAGGGTTTTTTGATTGCAAAACCCGCTTTACCAAAAGATATAGAACCACTATTTTCAAGGTATTTTGTTGATTGAAGATTATTTATATTTGACTTTATACTAAAGATATGCTAAATAAACCTGTAGTTTTTGATAGGAGGTAAGTGTGGCAAATCACAAGTCGGCTCTAAAAAGAGTTAAACAAAACAAAAAAAGATACTTAAGAAACAAATCTTATAGGACAAGGCTAAAAAATATTGTTAAGCAAGCAAGGCTTGCTATAAATAGCACTAGTATCCAAGATTTAGATCAGGAATTAAAAAAGGCGCAAAAAGCAATTCACAAAATTAAAAGCAAAGGCGTGATACATAAAAATAAAGCGGCAAGGTTAGTTTCCAGACTTGCTAAAGCAGCTAATAAAAAAATAAAAGAAGCTAGCGCTTCTTAAGAAACTGCTTTAATTGTTTATAATTTAAGGTATTAAGGCAGTCACTTTTTTCAACCCAGCCTCTTTGTGCAGTTAACACACCAAAAATCATATAATTAAAATTATCTTTGGTGTGTGTATCTGTATTAATGCACAATTTTGCTCCAGAGGTTTTTGCCAATCTTGCATACTCGTCATTTAAGTCTAAGCGCAAATAAAAAGAGTTTATTTCTAAGGCTGTTTTGTGCTTTGCAGCCTTTTGTACTATGGTTTGCATATCAAGTTCATACGGTGCCCTTTGACCTATGAGTCTACCAGTTGGGTGAGCTATAATATTTACATAAGGGTTTTCTATTGCAGCAATAATCCTTTTTGTATTTATGTCTTTGGAGTTCCCAAAGCCTTGATGAATTGAGGCTATAACAATATCTAAATCTTTTAACACGCTATCATCAAAATCCAGTCTGCCATCTTGCTTTATATCAACTTCACTACCTGCAAGTATGTTTATTTTATCTTTATACTTAGACTTGAGTTTGTCTATTTCGTTTAATTGCTCATACAAGCGCTCAACGCTTAAACCACCTGCAACATAAGAAGAAACAGAGTGATCCGTAATTGCAATATATTCGTAGTTACGCTTTATTGCTTCTTGAATAATCTCTTCTAAACTCATTAAACCATCAGAATAATTTGAGTGAACATGCAAATCACCTTTTATGTCTTCTAACTCTACAACATCAGGTAAATTATTTGATAAACAAGCCTCAATTTCGCCTTTATTTTCTCTAAGCGTAGGCTTGATATAGCAAAGATTAAGCGCTTTGTAAATATCTTCTTCACTTCTTGTTTTAATTTTTTGGTCTTTTAAAAATAAACCATATTCATTTAACTTAAAGCCTTTTTTGATTGCAATGTCGCGCACGCGCACATTGTGCTCTTTTGACCCTGTAAAGTACTGTAGAGCACATGCAAAAGATTCATCATCTACAATTCTAAAATCAACCTGCATATTATTAGATAAAAGCAAACTAACCTTAGTGTCACCCATTGCGATTATCTGCTTGTGTGGTAAGTTTGCCAAAGCTTTTGAGACATTTTTAAAATCATTTGTGCAAATAAGTATATCAAGGTCACCGACAGTTTCTTTGCCTCTGCGCGTGCTGCCTGCTATCTCGGCTTTAACAACATGTTCTATTTTTAAAACTTGCTCAATCAAGCCTTTTGCTATAGGCAAAGCTACACCGATTGGAAATCGGCTCTGCCCTTCTTCAAAAAGCTCTATACCTTCTCTAATTTTTTTAATGCTTTTTTCCAGCAAAGATATGTCTTTGAGTTCATCTTTTTCAAACACAAGCTTTTTCACATCTTCAAGTGTTCTTACACGATAGCGCTCAAACATTTTATATAGAGTTTTCGGCCCCAAGCCCCTTATGTCTTTTAATTGAAAAAGTGTGTATGGTACTTTTTCTAAAAGTTCATCCAAATATGCTATCTTGTTAGTAGCTATGTATTCTTTAATTTTTTGCTCTAAATCTTTACCAATGCCCTCTATCTTTTTTGGGTTTGCTTTAGAGTAAATATCAACAATACTCTCGTTTAAGCTTCTAATCGAATCTGCTGCATTTCTGTAGGCTCTTATTTTGAACTGATTCTCATTTAAAAATTCCAATGCATCTGCTATTGTTTCAAATATAGAGGCCAATTTTTCATTATCTTCAAAGCTCATTTGTTAATTTCAAATACGGTTAATCTGTAAATATCGTCTTCGCCCAAGATAAATCGCGTAAAAAATGGAGCTGGTGTTGCAATCAACCCCACTATATAATCACTTTGCCTTGCAAAGCTCACTACTCGCCCAGAGACGCTACCTGAGTTCCAAACATCTAGCAGTTTATCGTTATTAAGCTTATACATAGATATACTGTATGCGTTGTAGTGGCTGCCCGCAACCTGTACTGCATTGCTCCTATAACTTTTTGGGACTAAAACATAGTAGTTGTCTTGATGCTTAAAAAACTTTAAGACATTTTGTATATACACAACTCCTTTGTTTTTATTTTCGAAATAATTTTCATTGGGATTATATGAATGAGAGTATCTTTGTATTGGCTCAACACTGCCGCTAATATACTGGCCTGTTAAGAAATTTTTCTTATTAGCTATATCATAAATCGCAATTTCGTTGTTTGGTGTAGCATACACTAATTTGTCTCCTATTTGTTCAAA
>JBFWJP010000197.1:0-3298 GCA_050253135.1 Desulfurella sp.
GTAATTTGTGACTTTTTGGTAAGAACAGTTTTATTAGCAGATGATTGCATAATTTCTTACCTCCTCTTAAGTATTACTTGTAGTATTATAATAATGTAGAAAGAAAAGTCAATGAGTTTATGTTTTAATAAAAAACTAAAAATACACATAAAAATAGAATTTTAGAATTTTGATAAAGTATGTTAATCGACTACTTGATTAGTTGCAGGTGTTTCTATACCACTTTATACCTCTGTAATGTAAACTAATCACTCCATTCTTGACAAAACGTACGTAATAACGTAATATAAATAGAGAAATACGAAGAAATAAAGGAGGTTTGTTATGCTTACAATAACTGCGACCGAAGCAAGAGCTAAACTTTACAAAATTATCAATGAAGTTTCGTCATTCCATGAACCCATTATTGTAACAAGTAAACACGGTAACGCTGTTTTGATTTCAGAAGACGATTGGAGAGCAGTACAAGAAACAATGTATCTTCTTAGTATTCCTGGGATGCGAGAATCGATACAAGAAGGTTTAGCAACTCCGATAGAAGAATGTAGTGATAAAGTTGAGTGGTAATGTGGAAGATTGTTTTTACTGAACAAGCTCAAAAAGATGCGAAAAAAATATCTTCCTCTGGTTTGCGCTCAAAAGCAGAAAATCTACTTAATATCTTACGAACAAATCCATATCAAACACCACCTTCTTTTGAAAAGTTAATTGGAGATTTATCAGGTTCTTATTCACGCCGAATTAATATAAAACACAGACTAGTCTACCAAATCATCGATGAAAAGAAAGTTGTGAAAGTTTTGCGTATGTGGACTCATTACGATTAGAATTCAATCCAGATAAATTATAAACAATCTTCAATAATAATCCTTATGAATATTAATATCTAACTCACCTATAAATGCTTTTCGGCAAGCTTGCGTTAGCAAAGCGTGTTTTTGTTCCAAAACTGCCAAAAGCACTTGCGTTTAAAGGCTGTTCCAGACCTGCAAAGCAACATAAGCGTTAGGCTTTCCAAGCCCTAAAGCGTCTGCGAGCCCAAGCCTGCCGCTTAAAGTGGCAGGCGCAAGGCAAGTAGCTTTGGGGCTTTAGGAACTAGCGCTTTTAGTACGATTTTTGGTACGATACAGTGATATGATTTTTTGATTTAGCTTAAAAACACTTTGGCTATTGGTTTTTTACTTGCTTTCTTGCGAAAGAAAGCGAGTAATGATTGGAAGAAGATTGATTTTTTGGAAAGGGGGTTTATATTTGTTTTAATCATCAATTGTTTTTCTTTGTTTTTTAGCTTACTGCGAGGAGCAGTAACTCTACTTGTGCTGGTTGGGGCCGATTGCATTTAAATGGCAAAAGGCAAAGAAGCACTGTATGCTTTGTAAGCTGACTATGTCGGCTATAAAGCATATGCGGATGCGCTTAAAAAAAGCTGTGCTGTTTTAAGCGCTGTGGAAGTTTTTGTAGCTTTATGAAGCGACTATGTCGCGACTAAAGCAAACGGATTGTTGGGTTTTTTGGGAAAATGCGGTAACCTGCACCGTTTTGGCGGTAGTCTGCATCAGGTTTTTTTGCAGCTTTTTGCTTATCTGGTTGACTAAGGAAGGACATCTGTCCGCTTTAGATGGGTAAGATAAGCAAAAAAAGGATTTTTTTAAGCAGTTTTTTCACCAAGCCAAAAAAAGCAGGACCTGCTCACGGGTTTTTTAGTGAGTACCGTTTGCGGTATGCGAAAGGTCTAAGACACTGACTAAAGTAGCAAGCGCAAAACAGGCTAGCTGCCTAAAACAGCTCCTTCCTTAAGGAAAAACCCTAAGACACTGGGTTTAAGGCAAGAGCAGCTTGTAAACTGCACGAGAAGGCTAACTCGGTAAAAAATTTGCTGTAAGGCTGAAGGGATATAGAGTAGATACAGATAAGAAGAATTACAGATGCAGAAAGTGTGTGGTATAGAAAACTTTTATTTGCTGTTTACTCTAAGCTCTATTTCTAATAAAACTAACAGTACCAAGAAGATTAAATACTCCAATAGGCTTTTATAAAAGGCAAACACTCAAACTGCATCTAAAATAAGGGCCTATTTTGAATTCCAACGTGTAAAATAACTACCCACCCCTGCAAATGAGCTCCTAGACCCCTTATTTTAGAGATATGGGGGTATTTTTTTGAGTTTTGTATACGAAAGGTATAAAAAAAGATTCAAATACCTGCTACTAAGGTACCTTTGTTTAAAGCTAGCGAGGGATTAAAGGATAAGATTAAGTAGATTTGTTAAAAAGAGCGCAAAAAAAAGCCTAAAAAACTTGAAAAAATTATTTTGGGAATATAATATTCACTTCTAATGCAAGCCTATGTTATAAAGCACCTATGAGGGAAAAGATTATTAGATATTCACAATTCAAAGGATTTTATGGAGGAGAATAAAAATTGAAACCTAAAAATGCGAATGAAATAATCAATATCTTAAAACACCACAGTTTAGAGTTAAAAGAGAGATTCCAGGTTAAAGAAATAGGTGTTTTTGGCTCCTACGTTAAAGGGGAGCAAAAAAGAGGAAGTGATATAGATATTCTTGTAGAGTTTGAAGAAGGTTATAAAACATTTGATAATTATATGGAACTCAAATTCTATCTTGAAAAACTTCTAAAATCCAAAATTGATTTGGTGCTTAAGACAGCCATAAGGCCAGAACTAAGACAAAACATTCTCTCAGAGGTCAATTATGCTTAAAAGGGATTATAAACTTTTTATCACTGATATCAGCGATTGCACCAAAAGGATATTAGAATATACAGCAGGTAAAACATTCGAAGAATTTACAGGAAATCAAATGTTAATGGATGCAGTAATTAGAAATCTTGAGGTAATCGGTGAAGCAACTAAAAATATACCAGATAAGGTGAAACAAAAATATCCACAGATTGAGTGGAGAAAAATTGGAGACCTAAGGAACATAATCATCCATGGATACTTTAGTATAGATTATGATATTTTGTGGGATATTGTCCAAAACAAAATCCCAGAGCTTGCAATAAAAATTGAAGAGGTTTTGAAAGCGGAGGGGAAAAATGGGTAGGTTGTATGGTAAGCCAGCGAGACGTTAGTTAACCTTTTTCTTTAAGGGAAGACCTTTTATATCTTGATTCCAAGATGAATTAAGACTGCTTTTTCAACTTCGAGACCGCTTCATATTTTGTGTAAGATGACTTTAATAACATAATCATTGTACCCCATTTTAAGCCAATTGTCTACTTATTCTTTCTTCAAATACAATAGACAGTTTTCGAAATTATTTCTGCCCAAT
>JBFWJP010000198.1:0-3283 GCA_050253135.1 Desulfurella sp.
ATCTTATTTAGCGCCAAAAGAAAAAGTTACAGCAGAGGAAATGAAAAAGTTTTATGATGCGCATCCTCAAAGTTTTCAAATGCCCGCAATGTACGAGCTTGCACATATACTAATTAAACCAAAAGGAAACTCTAAACAGGATGTACAAGAAGCACAAAAGAAAGCAGAAGAGATTTACAAACAGCTAACACCAAATAATTTTGGGCAACTTGCACAGCAATATTCTAACGATCCCTACAGCGGGCCAAAAGGTGGCGTTTTAGGATGGCTATATCCAGCTATGTTTAAGCCAGACAGCACATTTGCAAAAGTTGCTTTCAGTTTAAAAAAAGGAGAAATTTCAAAGCCTTTTGAAACGCAGTTAGGATATGAAATAGTATATCTAATGGATACAAAGCCTTCGCAAACAGTTAGCTTTAATGAGGCAAAACCATATATTGAAAAAATATTACAAGCTCAAAAAGCCCAAGATAATTTATTTAGAGAAAGCAAAAGAATCGCTTTGATGATTAAAAGCCCGTCCGACTTCGATAAAGTTTGTAAGCAAGAAGGGCTAAAGGTACACAAAACTGGTTTAATTGCTATAAACTCAGATACTTTGCCGCAAAACATACTACAAAAAGCTTATGAAGCCACAACAAATACGCTTCTTGGTCCAGATGAAGTAAAAGCCAACAACAATTCTGCTTATTTAATTTATGAAACTGTTGAAAAAAAGAACCCGTACTTACCGGATTTTGACAAAATAAAAGATAAAGTTGCAAAGGCTTACACTAAATATAAAGCCAAAGTGCTTGCAAAAGAGACTTTTTCTCAAGCTATTGTTAAAAAACCGCTTGATTTAGAAAAAATTGCTGCTCAATATGGTTTGACTATTCAAACAACACCTATGTTTTCTAAAATGAACCCAGACCCAAATTTTACATGTTTTAATAAACCAGAAAATATCGATTTTATCTTTAAACAATCTGTGGGTTTTGTTGGGGTATGTAGCGCAAATAGTGATAATTATATTTACAGAATCGTTGACAAAAAAGCTGATATGAATATGTTTGAACAGTACAAGAATCAACTTAAAACCCAGATGAAAGATGAAGAGGTAAATAAATCTCTGGATAATTTATTAAAAACACTAAAAGCTAACACAAAAATTGTAATCAACCCCCAAATTGTAAATGAAAGCGCAAATCAATAAAATTATTGAAACGTTGAAAGAAATTTACCCTTCTTTGCAAGAGCCAATTGTTACGGAAGTAGCAAAGGAGGGTAACCCTTTTTTTGTTTTAATTTCAACCATACTAAGTTTACGCACAAAAGATAAAACAACAAAAGAAGCAACGCAAAAGTTACTAAGTGTTGCAAAAACACCAAAAGAGATGCTCAATTTATCTGTTGAAGAAATTGCACAATTAATTTACCCTGTGGGTTTTTATAATGTGAAAGCTAAAAATATTTTAAAGGTTTGTGAAATACTTGTTGAAAAATACAATTCTCAAGTACCAAATAAACTTGAAGATTTGCTTAATCTGCCAAATGTAGGTAGAAAAACAGCCAATCTTGTTTTGTCTAAAGGTTTTAATATACCTGCAATTTGTGTTGACATACATGTACATAGGATTTCTAACAGATTAGGCATTGTAAAAACAAAAACACCAACGCAAACAGAATTTGAACTAATGAAAGTTTTGCCTAAGAAATATTGGATAGAGTACAATGATTTGCTTGTGCCATTTGGTCAAAATATCTGCACACCTATTTCACCTTTTTGTTCAAAGTGTAAACTCGAAAGCATGTGTTTAAAAGTAGGTGTAAAAAACTCAAGATGAATAGTGTTGAGTTGTTAAAATTTTGCGCGAAAGATAAAACTAGAGGTTCACTAGACATTGCAATAGATATTATTGAAGCAAGTTTTTCTATTGCAAAGAATTTGAAACCACAAAAATTGATAACACTGTTGAAAAAAATTATGAAAAACCAACCTTCAATGGCTCTTGTAATAAATATATGTTCTAAAATTATATATTTAATTGAAAATGATAAATTAGACGAGATAATTTTGTTAAAAAAAGATTTAATAGATGCTAGTCAAAAAGTATGCTCTAATGCAATTCAATATTTAAACAATAAATCTATATGCACTATTTCTTACTCTAGAGAAGTTTTTTGCAGTATAGTTAACTCAGATTGTAAAGAAGTATATATTGGAGTTGCCCATCCTAAAAAAGAAGGAGAGACTTTTGCTTTAGATTTAAAGAATAATGGAAAAAAAGTTGTGTTGTTTGAGGATAATAATTACCTGTTTGGTGCTAAAATGTGCGATGTATTTATAAGCGGTGCCGATGCTATATTTGATAATGTTTTTGTAAACAAGTCTCAGACATTTTCATTGTGTTTGTTTGCTAATTACTTTAAAAAGCCTTTTTATGTTGTGGCAAATGCTTATAAGTATCTATCGCCAAATTTAAGAAAATACTATAAAATCTTGCATATGCCGAAAAAAGAAGTTACCAAAAAGGATTTAGATGTCTATAACGTGTATTTTGAAGAAATACCGCTAGAACTAGTGACTTTAATAAGGGGGTAGAATTTGGAGTTTTTATTTGGGCCTGTTCCATCAAGAAGGTTAGGTTTAAGTCTAGGCATAAATATTATACCGCATAAAACTTGTAACTATAATTGCTTATACTGCGAAGTGGGGAAAACCACCAATCTAACAAACAAGAGGCAATCATTTTACAGTATTGAAGATATAAAAAAAGACTTTATTGATCATGTAGATAAAGTAGGCAGATTTGATTTTATAACTTTTTCTGGAAGTGGTGAACCCACTTTAAACAAAGACTTAGGAAAGCTTATTGAGTTTGTAAAAAGCTTTCATAAAGCAAAAATTGCAGTTTTGACAAACGGCAGTCTGCTTTATTTAGAAGAAGTAAGACGGGATCTTTATGGAGCAGATGTAGTAATACCAAGCCTTGATGCTGCAGTAGAAACAACTTTTAAGCGTATTAACCAACCACATAAAGATTTAAATCTACAAAATATTATAGAAGGTTTAAGGCTATTTGTACAAGAATTCAAAGGTGAAGTATGGCTTGAGATTGTATTTGCAAAAGGGATAAACAATAAAGATTCCGATATTGAAGCTTTAAAAAAAGCTATAGATAATATTAGTCCTAAAAAAGTACAAATTTGAACAATTTAAATACATCCTTCATTTAAATTTATATAAAAAATATAAAAATATGAAATAATTAATATTTATATTTCTTTAAAATATTATAAT
>JBFWJP010000199.1:0-3282 GCA_050253135.1 Desulfurella sp.
TATATAAAAAAATTTATTATAATTGGCTATTGTCCGATATTTATTTGTCAGGCATGTTTATTTTATTATTATGGTACTAAAAGCTGCAGGGCTTTGTCAAAAGAGGGTGTTGAGGTGGTTTTGGTTAATTCTAACCCGGCCACAATTATGACAGATCCACAACTTGCAAGCAAAACCTACATTGAACCAATAAGTGTAGAGTTTATAGAAAAAATCATTGCAAAAGAAAAACCAACGCATTTGTTGCCTACGTTGGGAGGACAAACGGCTTTAAATGCTGCTATAGGTCTTTATGAAGCTGGGGTACTTGATAAGTACGATGTTAAACTCATAGGAGCGAATATAGATTCTATCAAAAAAGCTGAAGATAGAGAGCTATTTAAAGAAGCGATGCGTAAAATAGGTCTTAAAACGCCAAAATCAACAGTTGTAAGAAGTCTTGAAGAAGCAAATATTGCTGTTAGCGAGATTGGTTTTCCTGTAATTATTAGACCTTCTTTTACATTAGGTGGCACTGGTGCTGGTATTGCCTACAATAAAGAAGAGTTTGAGTCTGTTGTAAAATGGGGCTTAGATCAAAGTCCAATTAGAGAAATACTAGTCGAACAATCCGTTATTGGCTGGAAAGAATTCGAGTTAGAAGTAATGCGAGATAAAGCAGACAATGTTGTTATTATTTGTTCAATAGAAAATTTTGACCCAATGGGTGTTCATACTGGTGATTCAATTACAGTTGCACCTGCACAAACCCTTACGGACAAAGAATACCAATTGCTAAGGGATGCAAGCATTGCAATAATTAGAGAAATTGGTGTAGAGACAGGTGGATCAAACATACAATTTTGTGTTAACCCCCAAAATGGGGAATTTTATGTGATAGAGATGAACCCAAGAGTATCCCGTTCGAGTGCTTTAGCAAGTAAAGCTACAGGTTTTCCCATAGCTAAAATTGCAACACTTTTGAGTATTGGCTATACTCTAGATGAAATACCAAACGATATAACAAAGAAAACGCCTGCAAGTTTCGAGCCCACACTTGACTATATTGTTACAAAAATCCCGCGTTTCACATTTGAAAAATTTAATACAAAAGATGAAATTGGCATGCAGATGAAAAGCGTAGGCGAAGTTATGGCAATTGGGCGTACATTCAAAGAATCTTTACAAAAAGCCATTCGTTCTTTAGAAATGGATTATTATGGTCTTGAAGATGTAGAAGAAAATGATATATCAAAAATTATTGATAAAATTGTGCACCCAAACAGCAAAAGATTGTTTTATATTGCAAAAGCTATGAGAATGGGAATGTCTGTAGATGAGATATATAAATATTCATTTATTGATAAATGGTTTTTAGCTAATATAAAACAAATATTAGATATGGAAAACCAAATAAAATTAAATGGTGTTAATATAGAAAATATTAAAAAAATAAAACAGTATGGTTTTTCTGATAAGTATCTTGCAAAACTTACAGGCAAAAAAGAAGAGGATATAAGGTCTTTTGCAAGGAATCTTAATGTTAAAAATGTTTACAAAATGGTTGATACATGCGCTGCTGAGTTTGAATCCCACACCTCCTATTTATATTCAACATACGAAGATGAAAATGAATCAAAAAGGTCTAATTCTAAAAAAGTTGTAATTTTAGGTAGTGGCCCAAATAGGATTGGTCAAGGTATAGAGTTTGATTACACATGTGTGCATGCAAGCCTCACATTAAAAGAAGAAGGTTATGAATCCATAATGATAAACTGTAACCCAGAAACCGTATCTACAGACTATGATATTTCTGACAAGCTTTACTTTGAACCCTTAACATTCGAAGATGTTATGAATGTTATAGAAAATGAAAATCCAGAAGGTGTTATTTTGCAGTTTGGAGGGCAAACACCATTAAAGCTTGCAAAAGATCTGCAAAAAAATAATGTTAAAATATTAGGTACAGATTCATCAAGCATAGATTTAGCTGAAGATAGAGAGTTATTTAAGCAACTAATTAACAAGTTAGGTTTAAAACAGCCAAATAGTGCAACATCTACAACAATTGAACAAGCAATAAACATAGCTAATAATATTGGCTACCCTGTACTTGTTAGGCCTTCTTATGTATTAGGTGGAAGGGCAATGACTATAGTATACGATCAATCGCACATGGAAAAATATTCAAAAGAAGCTATAAAGGTCTCTGGAGAGCATCCTATTTTAATAGATAAGTTTTTGGAAGATGCAATAGAAATTGATGTAGATGCATTATCAGATGGTACAGATACAGTTATTTGTGGGATTATGGAACATATTGAAGCTGCTGGTGTGCACTCTGGAGATTCTGCTTGTTCTCTGCCGCCAAGAACTTTAAGCAAACAAATCATTGACGAGTTAAAAAACCAAACAATAATTATATCAAAAGAATTGAAGATTAAAGGCTTTATAAATATTCAATTTGCAATCAAAGATAACATCATTTACATTCTTGAAGTTAACCCAAGAGCATCAAGGACAATACCGTTTGTCAGCAAAGCCACAGGTATAGCTTGGCCAAAAATTGCTACAAAAGTATTACTCGGACGAACGCTTAAAGAACTTAATGTTAAAGAAGTAGTTCCACAATACTACGCTGTTAAAGAAGTTGTTTTACCATTTGCTAAATTTCCCGATGTAGATGTTGTTTTGGGTCCAGAGATGAAATCAACAGGCGAGGTTATGGGTATAGATAAGGATTTCTCACTTGCATACTATAAAGCTTTTTATGCAAGCGGTTCTGTTTTACCTACAAAAGGTAATGTATTTTTATCACTTGCTGATAAAGATAAATTTTATGTGAGCGAGATTGCTCAAAAATTAATTAACTTAGGTTTTAAAGTGTTTGCTACGCAAAGAACTTACAACATGATAAAGAATTTGCAGAATGTTTTTTATGTAAAAAAAGTTAGCGAGGGCAGGCCAAATATACTTGATTTGATAATCAATGATGAGATAGACTTTGTTGTAAACACACCATCTGGTAAAGTATCTTTTAGCGACTCATTTCATATAAGAAGGCTATCGCTTTTGAAAAATATACCATACTGTACAACTGTTTGGGGAGCTTTGGCTAGCATAGAAGCCATAACGGCAAAAATTAATTCAAATACTATAGATGTAAAAGCAATACAAGATTACTATAAGGAGTCTAACAATGGCTGATAAAGCTTTTTTTACGCCAGAAGGGTACAATAAACTTATTGACGAATTAGAAAGATTGCAAAAAATCGAAAGACCAAAAATTATAAAAGAAATAGA
>JBFWJP010000200.1:0-3271 GCA_050253135.1 Desulfurella sp.
AATAAACCCTGTTAATAAATCTTCAGCTGCTATTTGAGGATTGAGTTTAACACTCCCAAGATCTAACTTAACGCCAAAGCCTACCTGGGGTATCCTGTTTGTAGGGCCACTTGATGATCCAGCAATACCTTCTACTGCATTTATCGAGTAAGGAGTATAGCCTCCTAAGTTAGTTGTTTGACCAATAAGCAACCACGGTGTATAGTTGCAGCCTTCCTGGCAGAATTCTTTTACAAAATACGCATGTCGCAGTCTAAAATTGCCTTTTGGATCCGGGTTTGCTCCAGTTTTACCATAAAAATCACCTTCAATTAAGCCCTTAATGCCTTCTGCTTTGTTTTCCAAAGCAAGACTAAGTCTTGTATAGTTTGCCGTTGAACCAAATGATGTTTGAGCTGCCGGAGATTTACCTGTTTTTGTAAACTCTGGGCTTGCAGTGTTTGCCAAAAAATCCTGGTTATTTGCCCAATCAAAATACATCTGTGTAAAACCACCAATAGTGATGTTTGTGTCACCCTTTGTGGTGACTGTGCCAGCGCTTGCAATAGATACAGAGCCCAATAAAGCAGCTGCTGCTACGAGTGAGACTAATCTTTTCTTCATACTTAACCTCCTAAACTAAAGCTTTTTTAAATTAGACACTAATTTAGCAATTTTTATAAGACTGCTTTATATTGTGTAAAGTTACTCGATAGCAGTCTCATCTTCAAAGTGGTACCACGGCTCAGCAAAAGGCTTTTAACCACCTTTTCAGACAATTTCCTTGCAAACCGTCTTTACTGCTCTCAATTTAAAATAATCAGTAATAAATAAACTGGGCCGTGCTGCCGTTTTTAACTGGTTTCATGCCACCTCCTTTTTTTATTTCATTTCTATTTTATGATTTAGTTGTAATAAAATCTTCATAAAAATGAAAAAAATATGTAAAATACGCACTCTCACTTAAGTAAAATTTCATAAGCCACCCCAGACTTTCCGATAACTGGCCTAAATGGTATTGGCAGTAAGGGTAAGATAGGTATTATTAAACTATGTGAAACTAACAAAAGACTCAATTGGTTATTTAGATGGCTCCAAAAATACCTAACAAGCATAAGAACTACAAAATAAAGAAAGCAAAAAGATATAAAAACTTGAAATTTTTAAATAGCGGAGTTATTCCCATTAATATGTAAAGAGGCAGTAAAATGGGTAGAGCAAAAGGCAAAGTAGCTATTAAACAGGTGGAAAGAGTAGAAATTGACAGAAGCAGTGGAATTAAAAGTTACTGCAGAAATAATTTAAAATGTATTTATCTGCCTTTTAAGCACTCCAAACAATTTTCTCTTGACAGTGAACGATAGTTCAATTATAATTGTAGCATGATTCAAGAGTCTTTATTAAAAGAAAGAGTTTATAAGCTTAAGCTTTTTTACAATCAAACAGGCAGGATGCCTTCTTACTCAGAGATTTCAGATCTCTTGGGTTTTAGCTCAAAAAACGCAGCATTTAAATTCATTGAAAAGCTAATAAAGCTAAACTTGATTAAAAAGGATTCAAAAGGAAAACTAATCCCAACTTCCCTTATCAACCAGATCAAAGTATTAGGGGTAGTAGAAGCAGGATTTCCATCGTGTGCCGAAGAAGAACTGCTTGATACAGTTTCCCTTGATAAGTGGTTAGTAAACAACCCAACTTCAACATTTATGCTAAAAGTCAACGGAGACTCAATGATTGAAGCAGGTATAATGCCAAAAGACTATGTGCTTGTTGATAGATCCCTTACACCAAAAAACAAAGATATAGTTATAGCCCAAGTTGATGGGCAGTGGACAATGAAATACTTCATTAAAAAAGGAAAAGACATTACGCTTCTTCCTGCAAACCCTAAATACAGTCCAATAAAACCAAAAAATGAACTCAAGATTGCAGGTGTGGTAACTGCTGTATTAAGGAAGCTTAAATAAATGGAAAGACCTATTGTGCTAAATGATTGGGTAAATGCAATACTGCATGTTGATGCAGATGCATTTTTTGCCTGTGTTGAGCAAGCGCTTAATCCTTCTTTAAAAGGCAAACCCGTTGTAGTTGGAAAAGAAAGGGGTATTGCTACCGCTGTAAGTTACGAAGCAAAAGAAAAAGGCATAAAAAGGGGAATGATGCTTTGGCAGATAAAAAAACTATGCCCTCAGGCAGTCTTAATCCAATCAGATTATGAAAAGTACTCGCTTTTTTCTGTAAGAATGTTTGATATAATAAGGAGATTTTCTCCTGACGTAGAAGAATACTCAATAGATGAAGCCTTTGTTGATATTGGAGGGCTTAGAAGACTCTATCACTCTTCTTATGAAGATATAGGCTTAAAGATTAAAGAAGCAATAAAACAAGAGCTAGGCATAAGCGTATCAATTGGTATAAGTCTTACAAAGGTACTTGCAAAAATAGCCTCAAAGCACAAAAAACCAGATGGCCTAACAGCAATACCAGGAAGAAAAATACATCTTTACCTTAAAAACCTGCCCATAGATCAAGTATGGGGCATAGGTACAAACACAGCATCGTACTGTGCCAAACTTGGCATAAAAACAGCCCTTGAATTTGCAACAAAACCAGAAAGTTTTATCAAAAGACACTTTTCAAAACCTTTCTTTGAGATATGGAGTGAGCTAAACGGTAAAAAGATTTACGATGTAAACCCACAACTCAAAAAAGACTACAAATCAATAAGCAAAGAAAAAACCTTTACTCCTACAAAAAACAAAGAAACAGTATATGCTAATTTAATAGAAAACCTTGAGAATGCTTGCTTTAAAGCAAGAAAATACGCTCTTTGTGCCAAAAGACTAATAATCTTTACAAAAGCGCAAGACTATACATACACAGCCTGCGAGATAAAGCTATCTCGGCCAACAAATTACCCAGAAGATATATTTCCATTTGTTAAAAAAGAATTTGAAAGGATTTTTAATAAAGAAACTACATACAGACAAACTGGTGTGGTTTTGCTCAACCTTACATCAGCTAACACAAAACAGTTATCATTGTTTGAAGATCCTGTTAAAGCAGAAAAAATTGAAAGGTTATACAGCGTATTTGATGAACTAAAGGTAAAATTTGGAAAACACATTATCATGCATGCTGCTGTTTTAAATAAAACTGAAAAAGAAAAGAAAAAACAAAGTCTTGAAATCCCATTATGGAACATGGAAGTCTAAAGCCTTTCTAGTAATTCCAAAAGAGCTTTTTGCTAAAACGCTAGGTAGCTTTTAGTTACTACAAAATTGTATGAAAT
>JBFWJP010000201.1:0-3271 GCA_050253135.1 Desulfurella sp.
TTGTTTGTGTTCGATTAAACTGGCAAAATCTTTCTTTTTGGTGCTTTCTGGATGTTCAATAGCAGCTGTAACTTCAATAACTTCCCTTTTAAAAAAGGAGAAAAAAGAACCTTTGCGTACTTTTCTTGTGGATAAGATTACAGCTTCTTCGCCAAGCTCCTTCTTTATTTTTTTAATGGCTTCTTGAAGATTGTTTGCTTCAAATGTTTTTATTATCATAATTCAATTGTGCCTATCGTCTTAATTTCAACATTATTGGCAATTTCTGAGTAAGACAAAACAGTAATTCTTGGAAAAAATTTATCAAGAAAAGCCTTAAAATGCCTTCTAACTCTTGGTGAAGTTACGATTATGGGTTCAATCCCATTTTCCGCAGCTTTTGCAATTTGATTTTGTGTAGATTGCATGAGTTTATCGCCAATATTTGGTGGTAGGTTCATGTATGAATATCCGTTTTCTTCTTTAATGTTTGCCGTTAACACACCTTCTACGCTAGAACCCAATAGTATTACATTTAACACATTGTTTTCATCTTTGTATTTGTTTGTAATATGGTAGGCTAGGGCGCTTCTTACATATTCCGTTAGTAAATCTAAATCTTTTGTATGCGGTGCCCAGTCGGCAAGCGTTTCAAAAATTGTTAGTAAATCCCTAATAGGCACTTGTTCTTTTAGTAGGTTCTTCAATATTCTGTGCACTTGTCCTAGCGATAAATACTGCCCTAACTCTTCTATAACTTTTGGATAATCGGCTTTTAGATTTTCAAGTAGTTTGCTTGCATCCTGTCTGGTAAATATATCATAAATATTTCTTTTAATAAGTTCAGTTATATGCGTAATAATTACTGTTACTGGATCTACTACTGTGTATCCTGCAACTATTGCTTCGTTTTTCTTTTCTCTTTCGATCCATATTGCCTGTAAACCAAATGCTGGTTCTTTTGTAGAGATACCTTCTATTTGTTTGAGTGGAGCTGGCGACATTGCAAGGAGTCTATCTGGTTCAATTTTATATCTACCTACTTCAATGCCTTTAATTAAAAAAATGTATTCATTTTTATCCAGCGTGAGATTGTCTCTTATTCTAATAGATGGTATTATTACGCCAATATCTAAAGCCAACTGTTTTCGCATTAATTTTATTCTATTGAGCAAATTACCGCCTTCGGCTTCTTCTGTTAAGTGTATTAAGCCGTAGCCTATTTCAAGTTCGAGTACATTAATTTTCATAGCTTCTTCTATATTTTCTTCAACAACTGGCGCTTTTGACTGTTCTTGAATGATTTTTTCTTCCTCTTCAATTTTTTCTTGAATCCTCTTTTGTGAAATAGAGTATGCCAAATATGCAAAAATCACAGCTAAAAAGATTAAACTAACATGGGGCATACCTGGAAGCAAAGCCAAAATTCCCAATATTGCAGCAGCCAAATATAGTGCTTTGTATTGTTTAGTTAATTGATTTATTAAATCTGGCGCAAGGCTTTCTTCGCTAGAACTTTTTGTAATTACGATACCAGCTGCTGTTGATATTATAAGCGCAGGCAATTGTACCACAAGACCATCACCAATTGTAAGCACTGTATATCTACTTGCTGCTTCTGATAGACTCATATTGTGTTGCAACACACCAATTATTATTCCGCCAATTATATTAATAAATGTTATTAAAAGACCTGCAATGGCGTCGCCTCTTACAAACTTGCTTGCACCATCCATGGCACCGTAAAAATCCGCTTCTTTGGTAATCTCTTGTCTGCGTTTTTTAGCCTCTGCCTCAGTAATAATGCCCGAATTCAAATCAGCATCAATACTCATTTGCTTTCCAGGCATAGCATCAAGCGTAAAACGCGCAGCAACTTCTGCTACCCTGCCTGCACCTTTTGTTATTACAACGAAGTTTATTATTACCAAGATAATAAATATTATAAAACCGACAATGTAGCTTCCACCAACAACAAAATAACCAAAGGTTTTTATAAATTCACCTGCTGCATCAGCACTTTGAGCACCATGAAGCAGAATTGCCCTTGTGGTTGCAATGCTAAGTGAGAGCCTAAATAAGGTGACAGTCAAAAGTATTGTAGGAAATGTTGATATCTCAAGCGGTCTTTGCGTATAAATACTTACAAAAAATATTAACAGTGCAGAGGCAAACGAAATTGTAATAAAAAAATCAAGCAAAAAAGGAGGAAGTGGTACAATTAAAACAGTAAGTATTATAATTACTGCAAGTAGTATAAGAAAATCGCTAAAGCGAGTAATTTGACCCATTAAACTAAGTTCTTTCTCCAAAAATTCCCCGTCCAATGCGTATTATCGTTGAACCTTCTTGTATAGCGATTTTATAGTCATCACTCATACCCATTGATAACTCGGCTAAATCAGGGCAGAAGCTTTTCTTTAAATCTTCAAACAACGATTTCATATCTCTAAAAGCTTTTCTAATTTCATTTTCATCGCTTAAAGGACCAATACACATGAGTCCATACAATTTTAAATTCTTTAAATTAAGTATATTTTTTACAGCATCTAAAACATTATCTTTAGAAAAACCAAATTTTTTAGGATCATTGGCAATGTTAATTTCAAGCATTATGTTTATTATCTTGTTTTGTGATAGTGCATAATTGTTAAGTTTATTTGCAATCTCAAGACTATCTACGCTATCAATAAAGTCAAAGTATGTTGCTGCTTTTTTTGCTTTGTTTAATTGCAGATGACCTATTAAATGCCATTCGATTTTTAAGCCTTCTATTTTTGCTAAATCAATTTTTTCTATTGCTTCTTGCACTCGATTTTCGCCAAAGAGTTTCTGGCCACATTCATAAGCTTTTTTTACAGCGCTAAAATCAAAATTTTTTGATACTGCCATTAATTTGACATTAGGATCTAAACTTTCTATTTCGCTCTTTATTTTCTTTAAGTTCTCACAAATATTTTCCATAAAAACCCCTTTCTATGATTATACTTTTGCTTTGAAATAAGTCAATTATTTATGAATCAATGGGCATCTGATAAAAATAAAAGCTTTTACTCTAAAGAAGCATAGTTTTTAAATCATACCTTTTAAATTAAAAAAATAAAATTCATTGTTTATTTTCAAGAATATGGCTCTTTTCAATAAGCATAACATTTTAAGTAGCACAAATAAATTTTTTACACATCCCCTTTCCAAGCACTATATATGATGCCTCTATATAAGGGTATTTGGATTTGACCCTTTGAAAAAACTATCTGGTAGAGTTGAGTATCACCCCACTTAAAGGCACTAT
>JBFWJP010000202.1:0-3260 GCA_050253135.1 Desulfurella sp.
TTTTACCTTCAACGTAAATACCACTAGCTTTAAGCTGCTCTTCAATATAGGGCTCAAGCTCTTCAATAACTATTACTTTATCTAAACTTTTTACAAACTCACGTGCAACTTCAGTAGGAAAAGGCCAACTTAAACCAATTTTCAAATAATTAGCGTTTGGTAAAAGTTCTTTTGCGTAAAGATAAGAAACACCACTTGTTATTATACCTATATTTAATGATCCTTGTTCCAATCTATTTAGAGGGGTCTCGTTTGAAAGTTTTTGGAGTTTAGCATTTCTTTCGAGGAGTTTTTTATGCCTTGCAATGGCATTTTTAGGCACAAGCACGTACTTTGATATATTTTTGGCAAGGAGTTTGTTTTCATAACCACCAAGTTTATGCATATCAAAGTAAACTACTTCTTGTGTATGAGAAACACGTGTTGTAGAGCGCACAATTACAGGTGTATCGTACTCTTCACTTAAAGCAAATGCATACTGCATAAAACCCATCGCTTCTTTAGCATCGGAAGGTTCTAATATAGGTACTTGTGCAAACTTTGCAAATAGTCTGGTGTCTTGTTCGTTTTGCGAAGAATGCATACCAGGATCATCCGCTACTACAACAACAAAACCAGCATTAACTCCAGTGTAGGATGAACTCATTAAACTATCTGCTGCTACATTTAGGCCTACATGCTTCATTGTAACAAAACTACGTCTACCTGCTATACTTGCACCTAGCGCTTGCTCAAAAGCACTTTTTTCATTAGACGCCCATTGCACTTGTATATCCTCAAAAGTCTTTGCGTACTCCAATATTTCGCTTGATGGTGTACCAGGATAGCCACTTGCAAAACTGGCACTTGCTCTATATGCACCTATTGCTAGCGCTTCATTGCCGCTTATTATTTTTCTCAAAACCAGCCTCCTGCATTTTAGAATCAATCTTTATAATAGTTTTGACATTGCCTCGTGGGTTAAAATCTCCTATAACTTCTAAAAATTTTGGGTGCAAATAATCGTTTAAAGCAGCATAAATTTCATTAATTGAATCTTCATGCGATATATATTTATTTCTAAAACTATTCAAAAAAAGTTTTAAACTTTTAAGTTCTACTACATATTTATCCGGTATATATTTTATTCTTATTGTAGCAAAATCAGGATAACCACTGCGTGGACACAAACAGGTAAATTCACTAAATTCTATATTTATTTCAAACGTAAACGAATTTTTGTTTTCCCATCGCTCTAATTGGTTATTTAATATTGCTTCTTCGCCGTATCTCATGGCCATTTTAAGTATACTATACTTAAAACTCTTTTTCAAACTTTTATTCTAAGCATGCGAGTGTCTTTGTTTGTGAAATATAAAGCTTGACATAATTTTAGGCAAATGTTTTGGAACTGGAAAGTTTTCAACAGGTTTTGCAGCCAAAGCATGCTCCATATAGTCTAGCCAAATGGGCAGAGCCATTGTGGCTCCAACTGCATATTCTCCGCAGGGCTTGTAGTCATCAAAACCTACCCAAACACCCGTAACTAACTGAGGTGTAAAACCCATAAACCAGTTGTCCCTTGCATGATTTGATGTACCCGTTTTAGCTGCCATCGGTCTGCCTAGGGCTTGCGCATATACGCCTGTACCTTCTTTAACTACCTTTTCTAACATTTTGGTTAAAATAAAACCTAAATCTCTTGGAAAAACTCGCATTAAATCTGGTTTTGCTTGATAAATTAAATGATTTTGCTTGTCATAAATCTTTTTTATAAAAATAATTTTTGGCAATAAACCATAATTGTCTATAGCGCAGTATGTCAAAGCCAGTTGTTCTAGTGTTACCGAAGATGAACCAAGCGCAATGGTTAAGTTATGCGGTATAGGTTCTGTAATACCTAGTTTTCGCGCGTTAATTATAACATTACTTATACCAACCTTGTCTAATAATTTTACAGTTGCTACATTTACAGAATGTGCAAGGGCATACTCCAGTGTAATTGGACCATGAAACCTTAGTGTGTAATTTTGTGGCGCCCAAACCTTATTTCCGTACACATATTTAACAGGCTCGTCATTAATCTTGTAAAGCGGCGTGAAGCCCTCTTCTAAAGCGCTAAGGTAAACAATAGGCTTAAATGCACTACCTGGCTGCCTTTGTGCTTGAGTTACCCGATCGTACTGTGATTTTCTATAACTATAGCCCCCAATTAGTGCCTGCACATAGCCATTGTGAGGGTCTATTGAGATTAAGTCTGCTTCTAAGTCAGCATTTTCTCCATAATGTTTAATAAGCCAATTTCTTACATCGATAATGTAATACGGTGCTTTGTACTTTGTTGTTGTTAATTTTAATATGCCTTTTCTTACAGCATGGTATGCGTCGTTTTGCAATTTCATATTAAGCGTTGTATAAACCTTCAAACCGCCATTGTAAACTACTTCTTTTCCATAGTGATTAATAAGCCAATTTTTAACATGCTGTACAAAATATGCAGCCTTATTGTTGTAGCCGTAAGTATACAATGAACTTTTTTTTCTAAGTATAATATTTGAGTGTACAGCGTGCCAATACTCCTTTTTTGTTATAAAACCATCAGCATACATTCTATCTAGTACATAAAGTGTCCTTTTTTCTGCAAGTGATGGGTTTTGATAAGGGTCATACAAACTTGGTGCTTGCACAAGACCAGCTAGCATTGCTGCCTGTGGTATTGTTAACTGGCTGGCATTTTCATTAAAATAGGTTTTGCTGGCCATTTCTATACCATATGCACCGTTGCCAAAATACACTGTATTTAAATACAAAGTAAGAATCTGATTTTTTGTCAAGTATTTAGATATCTTATAAGATAAAACTGCACCTTTAAGCTTTCTGTACAGTGT
The DNA here is from genome assembly GCA_050253135.1 of Desulfurella sp. Lineage (GTDB taxonomy): Bacteria > Campylobacterota_A > Desulfurellia > Desulfurellales > Desulfurellaceae > Desulfurella. The sequence continues at coordinate 2,868 of JBFWJP010000202.1, forward strand.
TTTCTTAGGTGTTAAATAGAGGTTTTTAACTAACTGCTGAGTAAGTGTACTACCCCCTTCTACAACCCTTGCGTGTATTAAATCTTCAAATGCTGCTCTAATTATACTTCTAAAGCTTATTGGCCCATGCTGGTAAAATCTGCTATCCTCTGCCGCCAACATTGCTTTTTTCATATTTAAATCAATCTGGTTAAATGATACGGGCTGTCTTCTTTGAGTGCCAATCACAGCTATGCATTGGCCATCTGAAGCGTATATTTTTGTAGGTTTTGAAAAGAAATCTCCACTTAATAGATTTTTAAAATCTTTATTGGTTTGTAAATACAAAGAAATAACAAAAGAGCCCAAACCAACAAAAATTAAAAAAAACAATAAAGCAACTACAATAAAAAC
>JBFWJP010000203.1:0-3250 GCA_050253135.1 Desulfurella sp.
CATGGTTGTTGAATGAAATAAATATAGAAGCACAGCGCAGTTCAAACTTCAATAAAAGTATTAGCCAGTTTAGGATTAATCTTGGAAAAGATACAGTTTTTAAAAATATTAATCAAAAACAGGCTTTTATATTTGACCTAAGTAATTTAGGTAGTGATGATGAAATTTTTAGAGAACTTCAATTTGAACAGTTTGCATTTGCACCACTTATTTCAAGAGAACAACCTATCGGTGTAATTGTTGCAGATAACTTTTACAATAAACGACCCATAACACAAGATGATATAAATACATTGTTTTTATTTGCAAATCAGTCTGCTATTGCCATAGAAAACTTAATGAGTATAGAAACATACAAAAACATAAGCAAGCGTCTAATCGAAGAACAACAAAACCTCATTCACCAAAAACACATTTTCAATTTAGGTAGGGCGGTAGCCGATATAACACATGAAATAAAAAATGCACTTATTGGGGCTATAGGTTTTCTTGAAAGGGCTAGAAAAATTTCTGATAGTGATTCTCAGATATCTAAATACCTTGATATTGTCAAAAAAGAGTTAGATAGAGTTTATAACTTGACACTTGATATAAATAGGTATGCCAAAGGCCAAAACAAAAGTGTAAAGAAACAATTTGACTTAGAAAAACTCATATTAGAAACTATTGAAACGGTAAAGAGCATTAATTCTCCAAACATAAATTTTGTAACAGACTTATCTGAATTTGCAAGGTATTTGTATGGCGATCCAGACCAGATTAAACAAGTGTTAATTAATTTAATAAAAAACTCAACAGAAGCTATAGCAAATAAAAAAGACGGGTTTGTAAAAATTTCTACATATAAGGAAGATAAGTTTATTGTCATAACTGTGGAGGATAACGGTGGGGGCATTGATGTAAAGTTTTTGCCTTATGTATTCAAACCGTTTTATTCTACAAAATCGCATGGAACAGGTTTAGGTTTGTCAATAGTTAGAGAAATTGTGCAAGAGCATAATGGTGTAATCAGTTTAGACAACTTTGTAGGCGTTGGAGCAAAATTTATCATTAAAATTCCCAATATAATGGAGGAGGAAAAAAATGAAAAAAAAGATAATGGTAGTTGATGACGAAGACTCTATAAGGTTTTTGTACGAAGAAGAATTAAAAGACGAAGGTTTTGATGTAGTATCCTACCCAGATGCACTATCTGCCATTGACGATTTCGACAACCAAAACCCCGATTTCGTTCTTTTAGATATAGCTATGCCAAAAATGAGTGGCTTAGACGCTTTAAGAATACTAAAAGAAAAGTCGCCAAATACACCAATCATTATGTCTACCGCCTACTCGCATTACAAGCAGGATTTTTCCACATGGATAGCCGATGCTTACATTGTAAAATCACCAGATTTAACAGAATTAAAAGAAAAAATAAAAGAACTGTTGAAACTTAACGCTTAGTATTCTTTTGTTAGTAAACTTTCTACATAATTTTGGTCTTTGGGGTTAAGCGGGTAGTATTTGCCTTTCGCTGTAGCTATGATTTGCTCGTTTTCGCTATATATTACAGCTTGTGTAAGCGCTATCTTGCCTTTAAGCGCTAAAAATTGTGCTTTGGTAAAAAGTTCCGTATTTGGTTTGGCAATATTTTTGTATTTAATGCAAAGCTCCACTGTGTAGTAAAAACGATTTGTTTTTACGGTGGCTACCCATCCCATCGTTTCATCCAAAATAGCACTCACTATCCCACCATGAATCCTTTCTGGGTAGCCAATATAATGCTTATCTAGTAAACAGTTATTATAAACAAATTCAAAATCTGTAAAAAACCAAGTTTTTAAACCAAAATCATTCTCGCTACCACACACTATACAATTATTATAACGTGGTAGTTTTTTGTGCAAAGTTGAATCAAATCTTACCAATGCCAACCTTTCTCCAGTAATGTTCGCATAATTGGCAAAACCCTATCGTATGATCCTTCAAAATAACCCTTTACTATACCCTTTTTTGTTAAGTCATAATTAATACCAAGATCCTCAAGTTCTTTCTTTACTTGAGCTTCATTGTGCTCATCAACCTCAGCGTAAACATCTAGCGTGCAAACACCATCCATAGCCCACTTTGCTGCATTGTAAAAACCAACTAGTCTTTTTTTAGAATCTCCATGATCATGTTCATGCGCATGCTCTGTGCTCACTTCTTGCCTCCTTTAAACTCTAAATACTTTTGAATATCTTTTTCTACCAAATAAATACAAAAACCAATCAGTAAATCACTATCAATACTTGTCTTTAAAATATCAAGCTTTTTAATTTTCTTCCCAACGGCATAAGCTAAAAGCAAAATAAGTGCAATCAGCGTCCTTTTTGGTATAAAGCTTCTTTGCTTTAAAAAATCTTTCAACAAATCAAGCATAGTTAGTATATCGCTTTTTGATGCAATTAAAAAATCGATAGGTTTTCCTTTTATATAGGCACTTCTTTCTTTCAGTAAAGATACAAACTCTTCTATATCGCTTGTCTTAATAAAGCCCTGCATAATGTCTAAAATCTTTTCTTTCATAAATCTTTACCTTCTTTTAAATTCTATTTTTATGATAGCTAAATTTTTATTTTTGTCAATTATTGTCAAAACAAATCTATTGCAAAATAAAAAAAAGATGGTATAATTTGTTTGGATTTTAAATGCGCTTGTAAAAAGCTCATTGACTTAAGAAAAATACGGGGCTTATTTGAACGTCTTGTCTTATTTTTTTTATCTAATGGCATTTGTGCTTTCTAGCGCAAAATTAAAAACATGCTTTTTAGCTAAATAAAGGTTTTTAATCTGTTTAAAATTACAAGGAAGTAATATGCAAAGGTTAGAAAAGTTTGCAAATTTGGGTATCTCAGAAAATATTCTAAAATCTCTACTAAAAAAAGGCTACGAAGAACCAACACCAATACAAGAACTAGTAATTCCACTGATGTTAAAAACAAATACCGATTTAATTGCTCAAGCGCAAACAGGCACTGGTAAAACGGCAAGTTTTGGAATACCGCTTATAGAAAAAATCGAGGAAAAGGCACAGTATGTTCAATGTTTGATTCTTACACCTACAAGGGAACTTGCCCTTCAAATCTCTCAAGAACTTAATTCCTTAAAAGGAATAAAAAAACTTAAAATTGTGCCTATCTATGGTGGTCAGTCTATAGATTTGCAGATATCTAAGCTTAAAGCTGGTGTTGATATAATTGTAGGCACGCCAGGCAGGATATTGGAT
>JBFWJP010000204.1:0-3235 GCA_050253135.1 Desulfurella sp.
CCTATCTGCGAAACAGGAAGCCTAACGATTTTAGTCGAAGGTAATTCATCCTGTGGTAGAGGTTTTGCCCCCCCACGCTCGCTTAGCAGGTGAGCGCCTTAGGCCAACTCGGCTTACTCTCCACAACAAATTTATTAGAAAGTGCTACTCTAAATTCAAAACACATTTTAAGGCTTCTTCAACTTTCTCTTTATATTGTTCTTCCAATATGCCTAATTTTTTTATGAGTCTTTCTTTTGAGATTGTAAGAATTTGCTCGCACTTTACATAAGATATACTACTTAGCCCATTTTCTTTTGAAGGGCTAACCTTTATGTGGAAAGGAATATCTTTTCCTTTTGTACTTATTGTAACAATAATCGTATTTGGGTAATTCTGGTTTATGTTTCCTGAATCTATTTGGATTATAAGAGATGGCCTTATGCCTTCCTGCTCTGAACCTCGTGCTGGATTCCAATTAACAAGCCAGATCTCAAACCTTTTTGGAGTTTTCATTGCCAAAAACTACTTCTTTTTGAGCATTAAATGCATATTCAACATCACTATCGCTAGCTTTGCTAAACGCATCGTAGAGCATTTTTTCTTCTTCTTTTTTTGACCAATCTTTTAGGAGTTCTGTTATTATTTCATTAAGTGACTTATTTTCCAATTTTACCATCTCTTTTGCTTTTTTGTGCAAGGTTATAGGAATTCTTACAGTAAGACTTGCAGTATTTTTCATAAACTACCTCCTTGTGATGTCTGCATATGATACCAATTTTATACACCATATATCAATTTAAGTCAAGAGTGTGTATAGGTTATTAAGAATCAAATTTTTAATTAAAATTTCTCCCCAAAAACACTGCAAAATATTATATTATTATAGCAGGCTAAAAAGCTTGCTGGAAAAAAATTAGGAGGACAATTTGAAACTTTTTATCGCTAAAAAACCATCTCTAGCTCGTGCCATAGCTGATGCTATAGGTATAGCTAAAAAAACACAGACACATATAGTCTGCTCCAATGGAGATATTGTTACCTGGTGTTTTGGTCATTTGCTTGAATTAGCTAAACCAGATGAATATACACGAAATAAGCAGTGGTCGCTAGACCAACTGCCTATTATTCCTGAGAAATGGAAAAAAGTGCCTAACAAAGATGCAGTTAGCCAGATTAAAGCAATTAATCGGCTTATCTCAGATTTGTCTCCACAAGATGTAATAGTAAATGCAGGCGACCCTGACCGTGAGGGTCAGCTGCTTGTTGACGAAGTAATAGAAAATGCAAAGTACAAAGGTAAGGTTTTGCGCTTATGGGTGCAGGCATTAGATAAACAAAGCATGCTTGCTGCTTTAGACAACCTAAAACCCAACAAAGAATACAAAAACCTAATGCTTTCTGCTCAGTACCGCTCTTATGCTGATTGGCTTGTAGGCATGAACTTTACAAGAGTGTTTACAAAAAAGAACGATGCAAATCTTTTACTGCCTGTAGGCAGAGTTAAAACTCCTACACTAGCTTTAATTTACCAGCGCTATATTGAAAACAAGAACTTTAAACCAAAAGATTTTTATGTTTTAGAAAACAATCTCAACATTAACAACAGATTTATCAAATGCACGCTAGTCACAAAACTGCTTAACAAAGGCATAGATGACGAAAACAGGCTTATAGACAAGCAGTATGCACTTGAAATAGCTAAAGCTACTTCCAAAGTCAAAGCGTTAATAAAGGACGTTAAAGAAGAACAGAAAACTGAATTAGCTCCACTGCCTTTTAGCTTATCCAAACTGCAAAAATACATGAGCGATAAATACTCCTGGAAGGCTAAGCAGACACTGGATGTACTGCAAAAGCTTTATGAAAAAAAGCTTGTAACATACCAAAGAACCGACTGCGAGTACCTGCCAGAAGAGCAGCTTTCTCAAGCCAAATCCATTCTGCAGGCACTATCGTCTAAAGGCCTATTTAAAGATGCCATAAGCGGCTGTGATTTATCACTAAAGCATAAGGCTTGGGATACTTCTAAGATAACCGCCCATCACGCTATTATTCCTACTGTAGATACAACTGCTATAAATTCTTTAGATGATTATGAAAAAACACTCTATGAGACAATTGCAAAAAGCTATATACTGCTTTTTTATAAGCCTTTTGTTTATAAACAGATCACTATTTCTGTTGACATCAATAACTATCCTTTTCAGTCAGTTATCAAAAAAGTGATTCAAAAAGGCTGGCGTAGTGTATTTGGCACAGATGAGCCTGAAGTCGAATATCCTAGTGTCAAAAAAGGAGAGATTTATACTTCATCAGATACAGAGATTAAAACCCAACAGACTACACCACCACCATTGTTTACAGATGGCACTATCATAGATGCTATGCATCACATACACAAATACATCACAGACGAAAAAGCCAAAGCTATCTTAAAAGAAAAAGACGGCATAGGCACAGAGGCAACTAGAGCAGCAATTATTGAAGAGCTAATAAAGGACGGCTATGTAGTAAGAAAAGGTAAAACACTAGAGTCTGTACTACCGCTTGTGGAAAATATTTTAAGGGCTTTTCCTAGTCAAGTTAAAGATCCTGTTACTACGGCTAGATGGGAGTCAATGCTTACTGAAATAGAAAACGGAAACAAACAAGCGATTGATAATTTTTACAAAGAACAAGTAAATTTTGTTACTAAAATAGTGGAAGAAATAAAGACTTCCCCTAATATCCACTTAGACATTCGTGGATTACCTAACAAAAAAAGTCCCACCTACTACTCAAAAACAAACTCAAACAAACAAAACAAACTAAAACAAACCACAAAACTTTAAAAACAAACAAAACAAACTCAAACAAACAAATTTCTCTTTACAAAAAGACCATTTTATGGCTAAATGAAAAATACAAATCAGTATTTTATGGAGGTTTATTGTAAAAGAATCAATTGGCAAGCAAGAGCTAATTAAACTGCTGTCTGAGAAAACAAAAAAGAGCCAAAAAGACTCAACAGAGTTTATCGAGGCTTTTATTGAAATTGTGTCAGATAGTCTCTCTCAAGACAAAGAAGTAAGCATCACAGGCTTTGGCAAGTTTTATGTATCAAATAGAGCTGCAAGAGAAGGTATAAACCCTCAAACCAAAGACAAGATTCAAATATCTTCCACAAAAGTGCCTTTGTTTAAAGCTGGTAAGGGGCTAAAAGATAAGGTCAAATAGAATAGTGATAAAAAACCTAAAACAATAAGTAAGACAG
>JBFWJP010000205.1:0-3116 GCA_050253135.1 Desulfurella sp.
CAACGAGCGAGTACGATAAAGAAAAGTTAAGAGAGAGAAAAGCAAAGCTAGCAGGCGGTGTTGCTGTAATTAAAGTAGGTGCGGCAACCGAAACCGAATTAAAAGAGAAAAAAGCACGTGTTGAAGATGCTTTAAACGCAACAAAAGCTGCAGTCGAAGAAGGTATTGTACCAGGTGGTGGTACCTCTTTACTAAAATGCGAATCAGCACTTAAGGATCTGAAATTAGAAAATGAAGATCAAAACATAGGTGCATCGATAATTCTTAAAGTATTGGAAGAACCTATTAGAGCGATTGCCAAAAATGCTGGCTTTGAGGGCTCCATTATTGTAAATAAAATTAAAGAAAATAGCAGTAAATCTTTTGGGTTTGATGCAAGAAAAGGTGAATTCGTAGATATGTTGAAATCTGGTATTATTGATCCAACTAAAGTTGAAAGAATTGCACTTCAAAACGCTGCATCTGTTGCAGGCTTGATGCTAACGACAGAAGCTTTGATTACAGATATGCCAGAAGAAAATAAACCTGCTGCCCCGATGCCAGGCGGCATGCCAGACATGTATTAATATTTAACTTTGTCTTAAAACTCAAAAAAAGGAGGTATTTTATGCCTCCTTTTTTATTTCACAAGACCAAATCTTACAAAATCAAACAAGCATTGAAGAAAAACCAATGTTTGATAATTTGGATGTGTCTATATCGTAAAATTGCTCAAGGAATGAAGGAAAAAGTGTTTGGCGCTTATCAATAATTTTAAATATTTGTGCGTTTTTTAAAAAAATTGTATAATCCGCTAAGCGTGCTAGTTTAATGTCGTGAAAAACGCTAATTATTGTTTTATTTAAAGACATTAAAGCATCAAGTATAGATAAAATATACTTTAAATCCAAGTTTGAAAAAGCTTCATCTAGTAGCAATATATTCGTGTCTTGAGCTAGGCTGCGAGCGATTAGTACCCTTTGATGCTCACCACTGCTAAGGTTTAGTATGTTTTCATCTTTTAAATACTCAAGACCACAAATATTTATAGCCTCATCGATTTTTTCATAATCTATCTTTGAAAAACTAAAGCGTTTTTTGTGCGGGTAACGACCCAAGCTTACAATTTCATAAACTGTATAGTCAAAATGAATGTGCTCTTGAGAGATCAAAGATACTTTTGCTGCAAGTTGTTTTTTTGAGTACAAAAAAATTGGTTTTTTTTCTAGAAATATATTTCCCTTTTTAGGCTTTAGTAAACCTGCTAGTAACCTAAGAAGCGTAGTTTTGCCCGCTCCGTTTGGTCCTACTATTGAGTAAAATGTATTTTTTTGTATAGTTAAATTAATATTTTCTAAAATTGGTTTTGTATAGTAAAAGCAGACATTATCCAGCTGATACAAATTTTTTTACCTTTATCTTGTAAATGTAAAGAAAAAATGGGCCTCCAATAAGGCCTGTTAAAACGCCAATTGGCACTTGGAACGAAAAAATCCTTGAAAATGTATCAGCAATCAAAAGTAACAATGCACCCAATAACACAGAATTAATTGCAAGCCATCTATTTTTGGGTCCTATCATAAACCTTACAATGTGTGGCACAATTAGACCAATAAAGCCGATTATGCCAGAAGAACTTACACAAACAGCAGTAAGTAAAGTAGCCAAAATTAAAGCAGTGAATCTTACATTTGTGACGTTTACACCTAAGCTTTGAGCAGATAATTCATTTAGTGAAATTATATCTAGCTCATCTGCCCAAAAAAATGCAAAAAATAACACAACCACTAGAGTTACAGCTAAAATGCGAATGTTTTGCCAGTTGCTTGCATCAAAACTACCCATTAACCAAAAGATTATATAAGCTACATCTTTTGAAGCCAAATAATCGAGCAAAGCTATGGCAGATGAGAAAATTGTTGCTACAATGATACCAGATATGATTAAATTAATGCTTGAAAGGTTTGATTTAAAACCAGCTACATAAAGAACAATAGCAAGTGATAATATAGCACCAAAAAATGCAAATAAAGAAATAGAAAATACGCTTAAATAGAATATATTGAGCACAAAAGCAAGTGTTGCACCAAAAGCCGCACCGCTTGCCGCACCTAGCGTGTATGAGTCAGCTAGTGGGTTTAGCAATACAGCTTGAAATATTGCACCGCAAAGCGATAGGCTTGCACCTACAAGCATTGCATTTAAAATTCTTGGCAATCTAATATTTAACAATACATATCTATCGGTGAAGCTTGTATCATAATTTGTACCAAATATCTGATTTCCAAAAATTTCAAAAATTTTTTTGGTACTGATGTGGACATCACCTAAGCTCAAAGACCAAAAAAATGCTAAAACCAGCAAAATAACTAAAATTAACAAGTAGACATTTTTATTCTTCACATTGTAAAGTTTATTCAAATTCGTTTTTTAATCAAGAAGAAGCTGAAGTATTGTTTTTTGATAAAATCAGCATATATTTTAAGTCAGTATTTTGCTAACTTTAAGGAGGAGATTGCATGAAGAATTTATTATTCTCACCTATTACTATTCAAGATGTTGTTTTTAAAAATCGCATTTTTATGTCTCCAATGTGTCAATACAGCGCAGTGGATGGACTTGTAAATGAATGGCATATTACACATTACCTATCAAGGGCAATTGGTGGTGTGGGTGGTATAATAGTAGAAGCCACTGCAGTTGAGCCTAGAGGTCGCATAACGCCATATGATTTAGGTATGTACAATATTGAGCAAAAAGCAGCATTTTCAAAATTGGTTGAATTGATTAAGAAATTTAGCCCAAGTACTAAAATAGGCATCCAGCTTGCTCATGCAGGAAGAAAAGGTTCAAAAGATAAACCGTGGTTGGGAGAAAAACTTTTAACTAAGCAAGAGAATGGGTATGAAACAATTGCACCGAGCCCAATTGCTTTTGATGAAGGCTCTTCTATGCCAAAGCAAATGGATAAGAAAGAACTGGACTTTGTGAAAGAAAGCTTTGCAAAATCTGCTAAAATGGCCAAACAAGCTGGTTTTGATTTTATAGAACTCCATATGGCCCATGGTTACTTATTGCATGAATTTTTATCCCCTCTATCAAATACCAGAGAAGACGAGTATGGCGGAAGCCTCCAA